>CAVEMF010000043.1:0-2139 GCA_963616715.1 Ruminococcus bromii
CTTACGTGAGTAGACCCTTGGAGAAGGGTCGCCCGATAGGGCCGGATAGAAATGCACCGTAGGTGCATAACCCGCAGTAGCCCCAAGCATGCCTATGTTTGCGTACAATTTGGCATGATACCGCTACTGCTGAGTATGCGCCTATGGCGCATTTCTATCCGGCGCTTTGCGCGACCCTTCTCCAAGGGTCTACTCACGTAAGGCCACAGCAACAAATCGATGCATACCCTCAGCATAAAATCCTTAACTTAACAGCATTGCTTCTCTAAAGGGCTACGGATTGAGGCTAGTGGTCAGTATCAAAGGGGCGTTTGAGTGCTTTCCCACTACCGTTATCCGCTTACCCTATGACCGTTCACCGGCTCTTTTGGCGATAGCGAGGCATGGAGAAACATACTTTTCTGCGTGAGAGCTTGTCGCTCCGTGGCTCGTTATCAGTAGTATGCTCGGTAATCGGTTACACGGTGAACGGTTCACGGCAGTGGGGCAGCAGGTGCGCGCCACCGACTACCGACCACCGACTACTAATTCCTGATCACTGATCACTGATCACTAACTACTAATCACTGACCCCTAAACTCTCCTTTTCGTCTCAAAGAGCAGCTCGATGACGCGGGAGGGGCGGCCGGTCTTGCCGGTGAATTGGCGGCTCACGTCTTGGGCCAGGTGGTGGTCGATGAGTTTGGTGAGGAGGCGGTTCATGGTGCGGGGGGTGACGCCGATGAAGTCGGCGAGCTCGGAGGCGGTGAAGCGGCATTTTTCTTTTTCTTGGCAGGCGCTGTACATTTTCGCGATCATCCGAAGGCTGACGCCGGATTTCTGAGAGAGGTAGAGGAATTGTTCATCGATGGGGCGTTCTTCTTTTGTTTTCTGATCGGTCCTTGCCATGGGGATGCGGGAGGAGAGGTTGTTTCCGATGAGGAAGGCTTGGTTTCCTCCTTGCTCGATGGCGCGGGAGAGGGCGCGGTGGGCGCGGTACAGGGCTTCGTCGGCGGTGGCGCTATAGCCGATGCCTACGGATAGGGTGAAGGCGGTGGTGGAGGAAATCATTTCCAAAAGCGGGAAGCGGTGGTAGGAGGCGGTGAGATTTTCCAGGATGGACGGCGTGGCGAAGAGGAGGTAGTCCCAGGGCGGCTGGTCGATCAAGGCGGCGCGAAGGATGTGGGCGAAGCGGCCGATTTCTTTGGTGACTTGCAGGCGCTCGAAGCCCAAGCGGTATTCGTTATTTCCCGGGATGGTTTCTTTGGGCATGTCGATGTGGATGGAGATGGCGGCGAGCTGTCCGTCGTGACGCACGTGGAGCTCGTGGGAGAGGGCGAGGCGCTGCAGGCCGTTTCGGATGTCGTCGTAGGAGGGCTGCAGGATGTAGACCGGGACGCCTTTGGCTTCGAGGATGTCTCTCACTTTGTAGAAGATGGTGATGCAGAAGTCCACTTTCCCTTCGCGGTAGAGTTTTTCCATTTTGTTTGCGTCTTTGACGAGAAGGCCTTCGTTGTAGGGGAAGAAGGGGAGGGTCTCTATGTAGGTGTCTTTTTTGTCGTAGCCGATTTCGCGGAAGGCCAGGGTGAAGAAGTCTTTGTTGTCTAGGTCCGAGGCGATGCGCATGCGGTAGCCGGCGACGCGGGCGCGGAAGAGGAGGCGCAGGAGCGCGGAGGTGGAGCGGGGGATGGTGAGCCATTCGCTGCTGTGGGAGATGGTCTTCTCCGCATAGCGGCGGGCGGTATTTCCTAGAAATAGGAAGGAGTCCACGGCGCTTTGGTGGCCGGCTAGGATATCGGGGATGTCCATGATGGCCTGGTAGGGGAAGGGGACCGGGGTGATATTGATGAATTCTTTCTCGATGAATTGCATGATGTCCGCAAGGATTTCCTGGGGGACGACGACGCCGATACGGAGCATAGGGGCCTCCTTCTTTGGTTTGAAAGCATATTGGTTGAGTGAGAAATGGACGTGAGACATGAGACATGAGACGTGAGATTTGAGATGCGAGACGCGAGACATGGGACATGAGGTATTAGAGATCGGGCGACAGACCTCTCTAACGTAATGCTATTAAATTAAGCATTTTAAATACCAGCAGGTGTAATAACTTATGTTGCACTAGCCTTAATCCGTAGCCCCTTGGAGAAGGGGCGCGCG
>CAVEMF010000043.1:2149-10265 GCA_963616715.1 Ruminococcus bromii
AGACGCGAGACGCGAGACGCGAGACGCGAGACGCGAGACGCGAGACGCGAGACGAGAGACGAGAGACGCGAGACGCGAGACATGAGACGTGAGACATGAGACATGAGACATTAGACATGGGACGAGAGATGTGAGACATGAGACGTTAGAGATCAGACGACAGCCCCGTCTAGTGTCTAACGTCTCATGTCTCATGTCTTCCGTCTCACGTCTTCTCTTGCCCCCCTGACCCCTTCTTATTCTATTTCAGACATAATAAAGGTCTATTAAGGACAAGGATTTTTTCATATGATAAACGCAAGCCAAGAAAAAGTAAATAGCGAATTGTGAGAGATTCGCAGGGCGAGGGAGCCTCTATGGTAAGACGTGACTGGGATGTCTTTTCATAGAGCTTTTTTTGTACCATAAGCGACCCGCGGAGGGAAACACGGCCCGCTTATAGGAGAAGAGGAGGTTTGTATGGGCTTTTTGAAAAAGCTGCAAAGCGAGAACAGGTATGTTGTATTTTTCTTCCTGTATATAGGGTTCTGTATATCCTATATCGACCGCAGTGCTATCGGTCTGGCACTGCCATCTATTTCTAAGGATTTCAACCTGGCGCCTACGGAAATGGGCGTGGTCATTTCTGCATTCTTTATCGGTTACTCGATCATGCAGATCCCAGGGGGTTGGCTCTCTGACCATTTCGGTTCGAAGACGGTCATTATTGTGGCACTGACGCTGTGGTCTATCTTCACTTTCACCACCGGCCACGCTTCCACATTGGCAGGGCTGCTCTTCTTGCGATTCGTATTTGGCCTGTGCGAAGGTCCGTATGCGGGCTCTTGCTACAGAGCGATTGCGGAATATTTCCCTCGTGAGCTTCGTCCGGCTTTCACCACCGGCATCCTGTCTTCCAACTACATCGGCTCTGCGCTGGCTCCGGTAGTCATCGTGCCGCTGATTCTGTGGTTCGGATGGAGAGGTATGTTCCAGGTATTGGGCGTTGTGGGTCTCGTTTACATTTTCTTCTATGCGGCTTTTGTAAAGCAGACCAAGCCGAAGGAAGAAGCAAAGGAATCGAAAACAAGCAAGACGAAATATTTCCTGCGCCTCATGAAGTTCTCTCTGGTTTGGAAATTGGTACTCTGCGCTTTCTGCATTTCCTGCATCAACAAAGGTCTCGACGCTTGGATGCCGACCTATCTCATCGCAGAACGCGGCATCAACCTCAAGGCTGTCGGCTATCTGACACCGATCCCATTCATCGCTTCTTTCCTTTCTACCGCTATCTGCGGCTGGGTGATGAATAAGTATTTCGATAAGAAGGAAAACTGGTTGATCGTCATCTGCGCTGCTATGACCGCTATTTTCCTCTACTTTATGTATAACGCTGAAACGATCATGTGGGTCGTGATCTTCCAGTGCGGCGTGTATTTCTTCAAGGCTTGCATCCTGGGCACTGCTGTGGCTATCATCCTGAAGATCGTCACCGGCGCTATCGCAGGCTCCGCTTCTACTTTGATCAATATGGGCGGTCAGGTGGCCGGCTTCATCTCGCCAATGATCATGGGCTACTTGGTATATGCTTTCAATGGTTCCTTCAATGCGGTATTCTACTACCTCATGGGCGTAGCAACACTCTGTGCATTGAGCGCACTCTTGATTCCAAAAAGAACAGAAGACGTACTGGACCTGGAAAAATAAGAATTTGGAAAAACGCGGGTCCGAGGGATCTGCGTTTTTTCCTTTTAGTGATCAGTGATTAGTGATCAGTGATCAGTGGTCAGTGATTAGGCCGCATTTAAGGGGAGTGTGAGATGGAGCATTTACCCTTGGTGGAAAAGTTTATTCGCTATTTCTTACTATCGTTAAACGCGTTCTGATCGCTGATCATTGACCACCGACTACTAAGTCGAAAGCGGGATTCGGCGTAAGTGGGAACGCAGTTAGATGCGTACTGATTACTGACTACTGACTACTGACCCCTGATCCCTGATCACTAATCACTGATCACTAATTACAAAACCACTATCGTTTTTCATCTCTATATCCCCAAGGAGGTTATCTCAATGAAAATTTCTAAAGCCGTTATCAGAAGAATGAGCCTGGACTTCAAGGTGGGCTTCCGCACCAGCTTTGGGCTGTCTACTACCAAAGATTTCTCTATCGTGGAGCTTCATGACAGCGATGGCAATGTGGGCTACGGCGCTTGCTCTGCGTTCTGGCGCCCTTGGTACAATGAAGAAACCACCACCGGTGCGCTCTTCGTCATCAAAGAATACCTGATCCCATCCCTTTTCGATGCCGGTGATTTCAAAGATCCGGAATGGTTCTTCGACCATACCAGCTGGATCCGTAGAAACCGCATGGCCCGTGCGTCTGTGGACTGCGCTCTGTGGGAACTGTACTCCAAAGAGCTGGGCATCCCGGAATACAAAGCCCTGGGCGGCGTCCGCAATGAAGTGGAAGCCGGCGTATCTCTTGGCATCGAAGACACACCGGATAAGCTCCTCAAAACCATCGAGAAATACATGGCACAGGGCTATCGCCGTGTGAAATGCAAAATCAAACCGGGCTATGATATCAATTACCTCCGCGCTGTCCGCAAGGAATATGGCGACATCATGCTCATGGTCGATGCAAACTCTGCTTACACCTTGAATGATATCGATCTCTTCCGCGAAATGGATGAAATCGGTCTCCTCATGATTGAGCAGCCGCTGGCATCGGATGACATCGTGGACCATCGACACCTGCAGCAGGCCATCAAGACGCCGATTTGCCTTGATGAAAGCATCGACAGCGTAGACGATGCAAGAAAAGCTATCGAGCTCGGCAGCTGCAAGATCATCAATATCAAAGTGGCTCGCGTCGGCGGCCTCACCGAAGCACGTCGCATCCAGCAGTTCGCCGGCGAGCGCGGCGTATACTCCTGGTGCGGCGGCATGGTGGATGACGGCGTAGCTAGAGGCCACAACATGGCTGTGGCAACGCTGCCATACTACAGATATCCGAACGACATCCCCGGCAGCGATCGCTACTATGCCGATGACATCGTGACCCCGTCCACCTTCATCGATTCCCACGCCATGATCCAGCTCCCCGACCTCCCCGGCACCGGCTTTGAGCTGAACCAGGAAGTGGTGGAACGTAGAACGTTGGAGAAATGGGAATTTGTGAATAAATAAAAATAGGTTCAAGGTTCAAGGGTCGGGGTTCAGGGGAAGGTGCGCCGCATCAAATTAAAAAAGCGGCGCGAGTTTAAAAAAAAGGCGAAGCCTTTCCTGCCAAGCCCTCTTCTCTGAAGAGGGTGCCCGAAGGGCGGGTGATGGCTATCGTGTTTACCTGCTGGCAAGCCCCCCTCCCCCTCCAGAGGAAGGGAGGAGAGTGATGTGTGCGGCCAGCGTCAAGCGTGCCACCACTTTCAAAACTCGCGGCGCTTTCTAATTTGTGCGCCGCACCACCCCTTGAACCCTGAACCTTGAACCTGCACCCCCTTTGCCTATATCTTTAAACGACGTACCTTATTACTACAGAAAGAAGATTAACATTATGGATATCAAAGAAAAAGCATTTGCCTGGGTGGATGCCCACCGGGATGAGATGGTGGATTTGTGGAGACAGATGGTTTCCATCGACTCCGGTATCGGTGTGAAGGAAGGAGGCATGGAGATCGGAAATCTCTGCGCTGCTCGTCTGGAGAAATTGGGCTTCACCATCCGCCGCTACTCTTTTGAAGAATGTGGCGACACCATCATCGGCGAGAGAGGGGATCTCTCGAAGCCTTATGTGATCCTCATGGGCCACATCGACACCGTATTTCATAAAGGGGAAGTAGAGAAGCGCCCCTTCACCATCAAAGACGGCAAGGCGTACGGCCCCGGGGTCCTGGACATGAAGGGCGGCGACTGCATCGCTCTCTCTACCCTGGAAGCACTCCATGATGCGGGCTATGATTTCCCTTGCAAAGTGATTTTCGTGGCCGATGAAGAACCGGCGCACTGCTACTCCAACAACCCGGAAGTCATCAAAGCAGAGTCCAAAGGCGCGAAATGTGCATTCAATTTCGAGACCGGCTTTGTGGACCATGACATCACTGTACAGAGAAGAGGCTGCTGGCGTTTCATCATCGAGACCTTCGGCCGCGGCTGCCATGTGGGCAACGATCCGGAAAACGGCAGAAGCGCGATCCTGGAAATGTCTCACAAGATCATTGAAATCGAAGCGCTCTCTGACCTGTCCAAAGGTTACAATGTCAATGTAGGTACCATCACCGGCGGTACCGTAGCAAACGCTGCTCCGGCATACTGCCGCGTGGAATGCGATTTCCGCTACATCAGCCACGACGACCTGCCTATGCTTCGAGAAAAGGTGAATGCCATCGTGAACAAAGTTTTCGTGAAGGACGTGACTACTAAGATTTCCGACACCTTCGGCTTCGATGAAATGGAACGCACTGAAGGAAATATGCAGCTCCTGGAAGTAGCAAAGGAAGCGGCGAAGGAAAGCGGCCTCCCGATCCCGGGACCGAAACTTTGCGGCGGCGGTTCCGATGCAGCCTACACCGTACAGGCCGGCGTCCCCACCCTCTGCTCCATCGGCGTAGAAGGTGCAAGAAACCATACCGTAGAAGAATGGGCTGACGTAGAAAGCCTCTTCACCCGCGCAAAACTCATGATCGCCATCCTTCTCAAGGTGACGAAGTAAGCAAAGTGCGATATACTATATAGAATTTACACATATTCTAAAGGCTCTCTTCAAGGAGGGGGTCTTTAGAATTTTGTGCTATTAGGGATTAGTAATTAGTGGTCAGTGATCAGTGATTAGGACGCATTTGCCTTATGGCTTACATTGGCATTTAAATTTATACGGCAATAGCGGTAGCTTGCATATGGAGAAAAAAGTGAAACGCGCCCTGATCACTAATCACTGACCACTGATTACTAAAAGGTTTTGTTAGGAGGCAAACATGCAGAATATAGAATCTCTCTTTTCCAAAGTTGACGAAAATAAATCCGCCATGTTGGAGATCTGGCAGGCGCTGGTAGACCGAGACTGCGGCTCGGGAAATAAGGCCGGCGTGGATCTGGTGGGGAAGGACATCGAAAAGTTCCTCACAGGCCTTGGCTTTTCTGTCCGTTTCCACGAATATGAGCAGGCGGGCAATATGCTCATTGCTGAGAAGGGGGACATGACGAAGCCCTTCGTCATTCTTACCGGACACATGGACACGGTTTTCGCGGACGGCACCGCGGCGGCTCGTCCTTTCACCATCACGGACGGCAAGGTCACAGGCCCCGGGGTCTTGGATATGAAGGGCGGTGTCACCATCCTTCTCTATGCCGTGAAATTCCTCACCGAAGCAGGCTATGACAAGTATCCGATCAAAATTATTCTCGCCGGCGATGAAGAGGTGGCTCATGGGAAATCGGATGCTGTTTCGGATTTCCGCAAGGAAGCCCAGGGCGCGCTCATGGCTTTCAATATGGAAACCAGTTTCCTGGATAATAGCATTGTCATCCAGCGCAAAGGCGTGGCGCAGTATATGTTCGAAGTCACCGGCGTGGGCGCTCATGCGGGAAACAATCCCCAGGACGGCCGGAGCGCGGTAGAAGAGCTGGCGCATAAAATCCTGGACATCCAGAAGGAAACGGACTACGAGGAAGGCACCACCGTCAATGCGGGCGTCATCGGCGGCGGCACGGTAGCCAATGCGGTGCCGGAGCACGCTTGGTGCAAGGTGGATGTGCGCTTCTCCCAGCAGAAGGGCATCGAGCGAGTGGACAAGGATTTCAAGGAAATCGCGGCGCGTCAGTATGTGGACCATACCACCACGACCCTTCGTCCGCTGGTCACCTTCCCGGCCATGGAGCGACTGGAAGGCTCTATGGCTCTCTTTGACCGGGCCCAGGCCGTGGCGAAATCCTATGGCTTCCCGGAAATGAAAGCCATCGCCGTAGGTGGCGGCAGCGACTCCGCCAACCTCACCGCCGTAGGCGTCCCCACCCTCTGCGCTTTAGGCGTGAAAGGCGAATTCAACCACACCGAAAGAGAATGGGCCGACGAAGCATCTCTCTACGAACGGTGCAAGCTTTTGATGGCGCTGTTGCTGGATTTGTAAGAATACCGCTATCGGGGTAGTGATCAGTGATCAGTGGTCAGTAATCAGGGCGCATTTTCCGCTATCTAATCTCCTTCCTTTGGAAGGAGGGGGACCGCGAAGCGGTGGAGGTTAGACTGCAAAGCTGCTTCCTCACCTACCATCTTTGCTACCTTTCGTGAGAGGGAAAAAGAGAAGAGTGAGGTTAGCAGCAAACACGCCCTGATCACTGATCACTGATCACCAATCACTAATCACTAACCCGATAATCTTTATTTGAAATAAAAAAGGAGCATGGTAGCAGTGAAGAAAGCATTTTTTGACTATATCGATCAGCATAAGGAAGATATGATTTCCCTGTGGAGGGACTTGGTGAATCAGGACAGCCAAGCGTCCGATGCCGATGGAGTGGCCCATGTGGCGCGGCGGCTTATGACGGAGATTTCTAAAGTGGGCGGCGAGATTTCTTGGAACCAGGAAGGAAATGCCCTGACCGCCTATATCCCCGGCAATGACAAGGCGCCGGTATTTCTTTTGGGCCACATGGATACCGTATTTCCAAAAGGCGAAGCGGCGAAGCGGCCTTTCACCATCAAAGACGGGAAGGCTTACGGTCCCGGGGTCCTCGACATGAAGGGCGGCCTCACGGTGATGATGTGGGCGCTGAAGGGGCTAGCCCATGTGGGCTTTACGGGCAGGCCGGTGAAGATCGTTCTCGCAGCCGATGAGGAAATCGCCCATGCCGGTTCCATGGCGCCGGTGGTCATCGAGAAGGAGGCGGCCGGCTGCGTGGCTGCTTTCAATTGCGAGACCAGCTATGAAGACAATTCTTTCGTACTGGCGCGGAAGGGCGGCGTGGTTTTCAAATTCGCGGTCCACGGCGTGGCGGCTCATGCGGGGAACAATCCCAAGGCCGGCCGCAATGCGATCTGGGAAATGGCAAAGAAAATCGATGCCATCCAGAATCTCACGGATTGGGATAAGGGCATCACCTACAGCGTGGACGTGATTCGCGGCGGCACGGTGTCGAATGCCATCCCCGACTACTGCGAGGCGGAAGGGGATATCCGTTTCCTGGATCCGGCGCTCTCGCTTCCGGTGAAAGAGGCGCTGGTGAAGGTGCTGGAGAAGACCTATATCGAAGGCACGACTACGGAGCTTTTGACATACCACGAAGGCATGATTCCCATGAAGTTGACGGAAGGAAATCAGAAGCTTTTCGCGCTGGTGAAGGAAACAGGGGAAGAGTGCGGGATTCCTATTTCCGAAGGCAAATTGGTAGGCGGCGGCAGCGACTCGGGCTATGTGGTGGCCGCCGGCGTTCCCACGGTCTGCGCCATGGGCGTCAAAGGGAAATGGAATCATACGAAAGATGAATACGCTCTGGTAGATAGCCTTTTCGAAAGGGCCAAGCTATTGGGGGCGGTCTTGATGAAATTGAACGAGAAAGAGCTGTAGTATGGAAGAGAAGAAAGAAAAACAATTATCCATTCCGGAATATTTTATGGTGGGTGCGAAGAAGGGTTTCTACATCACGGTGGAGCTCATCGCGCCGGCCATGGTCATGGCTTATATACTTATTACCTTTTTGAAGCTGGCCGGCGTCATGCCTTGGATCGGTGACGCCCTGGCGCCGGTGATGGGGCTCTTCGGCCTGCCCGGCGAGGCATCGGTGGCGCTGGTGGCGGCGTTCTTCGCCAAAGCCGCTGGCGCCGCCACGGCGGCGGGGCTCTATATGGACGGCACCATTTCGGCGGTGCACGCGACCATCCTATTTCCGGCCTGCATCACCATGGGTACTTTGATCGGCCACTTCGCCCGCGTGGTCATCGTGTGCCAGGTCAAAAGTCTCTACTACCCGGTACTCCTCATGACCCCGCTCCTGGACGCCGCGATAGCCATGCTGGTCACCCGCGGGGTGCTCTTCTTTATGGGGTATTAAAAGGCGTGTTTTCCGTTGGTGGTTTAGTAATTAGTGATTAGTAATTAGTGATCAGGGCGCGATTGATGCCAGTTTCACATAGCGAGGTAACC
>CAVEMF010000044.1:0-10158 GCA_963616715.1 Ruminococcus bromii
CCCGAGTGGCCCATACCCATCGAAAAGTTAGCGGTCTTTTCGCTCGATCATGCCCGTTACAAGAGCACTACCCCTTGTAACGGATTTATTATACCCGGATTTCTATATACTCGCAAGTTGCCGAGTGATTCAGACCTGTCTCAATTCCTTGAAATCGGGGCAGGATTTTTATTTTCTTAAAACCGTCAGATTTTGACCTCTCTCGTGGCTATTAGGTAGGAGGTGGTCATCATGACGGAAACGGAAAGAATAAATGCCGTTCGGCTTTGTACCAAAGGATATGGATATAAGAAAATAGCAAAAGAACTGGGAATTTCACCCAATACCGTAAAGTCCTTTCTTAGTCGACATCCTATAAACCGGGAAGAAGTGCGAGAGCCGGAAGGGGGCTGCAGAAATTGCGGGGAGCCGTTAAAACAGATGCCACACAAGCGGAAGAAGCTATTCTGCTCTGATTCTTGTCGTATGAAATGGTGGAATGCTCATGCGGAACAAGTGAAACGCAATGCATATTACGAATGTATTTGTCTAGAGTGTGGGAAAGAATTTGAAAGCTACGGAAATTCGCATCGAAAATTTTGCTCGCGAGCATGTTATGTGGCCTTTCGCCGGAAGGTGGTGGCTCGATGAGCGACTTTGTGAAACGTTTGGAAGCCTATCACATGGCCATGGGCATAGCACGTAGTCTGCTTGTCAAAGGGATTATTTCAGCTGATGATTACAAACGGATTGAAGGCGTAATGGCTGAAAAATATGGCCTATCCAAGCGCAGTATATTTCGCTGAATATTTCGCCGAAATTGCTGGATATATGGGGATAGTAGAGGTAATATATCACAAATCGGAAAGGAGGATAAACCGATGGATCGAGTAGTGGAAAAAGTCGATTTTCCTTGTAAGGAGAGTCCGAAATTGGTGCGTGCTTGTGCCTATGCGCGCGTTTCCACGGGGAAAGATGCCATGCTGCATTCCTTGTCGGCACAAATCAGTTATTACAGCGAACTGATTCAAAATCACATAGGTTGGCTTTATTGCGGAGTCTTTACAGATGAAGCCGTGACCGGGACGAAGCAGGATAGGAGCGGCTTCAATCGAATGCTGGCAGAATGCCGGAAAGGGAATATTGATCTCGTGCTGGTCAAGAGTATTTCTCGCTTTGCGCGTAACACGGTGACTTTACTACAAATCACCCGCGAACTGAAGAGTCTTGGCGTTGATGTTTTCTTCGAAGAACAGAATATCCATACACTCAGTATGGAGGGGGAACTGATGATGACCATATTGGCCTCTTATGCCCAAGAAGAGAGCCGATCAGCCAGTGAAAATCAGAAATGGCGAATCAGAAGGGGATTCGAAAATGGGGAATTGGTCAATCTACGTTCTCTCTATGGTTATGATATTACAGCGGAAGCCATCACCGTTAATTCTGAAGAGGCGGCGGTGGTGAAAGAAATATTTGAGCGCTTTAATGCAGGCGAAAGCATGCGATCGATAAGTCGGATTTTAAATAAAAGAGGCTGCACGGGGTCGTATGGGGGCAAGTGGTGTCCCGCAGGAATACGTAAAGTGCTGTCAAATGAGAAATATACCGGAAATGCTTTGCTTCAAAAACGGTATAGGAATAATCCTGTAGAGAAGAAGTTTGTAGTCAATCGCGGGGAGCTTCCACAATATTATGCGGAAGATACACATGAATCGATTATTTCAAAAACGCTTTTTAAGAAGGTTGCGGCACGGCTGAAGACTTTTGACAAAATGGCTTCCGCATGGAAACCGAAATATCATTCTGTATTGTCCGGTCTTGTTGTGTGTGGGAATTGCGGAAACATATACAAACGGATTACACGACGTGGAAAAATATGGCGACAGTGTACGACGTATTTGACAAAAGGGAAATCGGGTTGTCATGCCAAGAGCATCCCTGAAGAAATATTGGAAATGTTGACATGCAGGGTACTGGGAATCGATCGATTGGACTCGGATATCGTAAAGGTGCGAATCGCGAAAATTCGAGTTGAGAAAAATAATGTACTGGTTTACTGTTTCCGGGATGGGACAGAAATTATCCAAATGTGGCAAGACCGGTCCAGAGCAGATAGCTGGACTCCGGAAATGAAAGAAAAAGCCAGGCGGTGCGCAAGCCAAGGAAGGAGGGAAAAGAAATGAGAAATATGGCAAGAAAAGTGACCGTCATCCCATCTACGGTGAATCTGTTGACACATGTTTCAAAGTCGTCAACGAAAAAACGTCGTGTAGCCGGATATGCCAGAGTATCCACTGATAGTGACGAGCAGTTTACCAGCTACGAGGCACAGGTAGAGTATTACACGCAATACATCCAGAGAAATCCGGAATGGCAGTTCGTGAAGATGTATACGGACGAAGGAATTTCCGGCTGTAATACGAAAAATCGAGAAGGCTTCAAAAAGATGATTGATGATGCCATGGCCGGCCAAATTGACCTTATTGTCACGAAATCCGTCAGTCGCTTTGCAAGAAATACAGTGGATAGTTTGGTAACGATTCGGAAACTGAAAGAAAAGGGCGTAGAGGTTTACTTTGAAAAGGAGAATATCTACACGTTTGACAGTAAGGGTGAATTGCTTCTGACTATCATGTCAAGTCTTGCCCAAGAAGAAAGTCGATCCATTTCGGAAAACGTCACATGGGGACAAAGAAAACGATTTGCAGATGGGAAGGTGAGCCTACCATATAAACATTTCCTTGGTTATAAAAAAGGGGCGGATGACTTACCGGAAATCGTAGAGGAAGAGGCAGCAGTTGTACGAAGAATCTACAAATCTTTTATGGAAGGCCAATCCGCGTATCTGATAGCAAAAGGTTTAACGGCAAGTCGTATCCCGACACCGGCCGGTAATGAAAAGTGGACAGTCGGGACAGTGAAAAGTATTCTTACTAATGAGAAGTATAAGGGCTCGGCATTGCTCCAGAAAAAATTCACCGTTGATTTTTTGACAAAAAAGATGAAATCAAACGAAGGGGAGGTACCTCAATACTACATTGAGCATAGTCACGAGGCCATCATTCCACCAGAGGAATTTGATAAAGTCCAGGAAGAAATCCGTAGACGTAAGGTTCTCGGACAGAGATACAGAGGAAATACCATCTTTTCAGCTCGTATTGTCTGCGGTGACTGTGGCGCGTTTTACGGTCGTAAAGTGTGGGGTTCCACCGGGAAATATCGTCGCATTATCTGGCAGTGCAATCATAAATTTAAAGGCGAACACAAATGCCGAACTCCGCATCTTTATGAGAAGGCAATCAAGGATGGATTTATTCAAGCCGTGAATCAGGTACTGGCCGACAGCGAAAGCATTCTAGAAGACTGCCGGCTAATGCAGGCAACGGTTTCGAATTGCGTGGAAATCGAAGCTAAGTTGCAACGTCAACAAGAAATCCTGCAAGACCTGGTTGAGCAGACACAGCAATGCGTCAATGAAAATGCGCAACGAAGTCAAAGCCAAAAAGAGTACGCGAAACGATATGAGAATCTTGTCAGTATGTATGAGAAAGAAAAAGCGTGTTTTGACAGACTTTCTGCAGAAAAGATGGAAAGGGAAGCAAAAGGAAAGGCAATCGGGATATTCATAAACGAAATACAAGCGCGAAAGGCACTGACGGATTTCGATGAAAGGCTCTGGCTGGCAGTTATTGATAAGGTGACGGTTTATGCAAGTGGAGAAATGACATTCGCGTTTCAATCCGGCATAAAAATAAAAGTTTGAACATTATTTGGAAGGGGGTGCAAGCTTAAGACGTTGCACCCCTTTTTGTGTTATAATGCACCCCGTGAATGGACGTGGTATCAATTTTGGTCATCTTTGCCAAATGAAAACACCAATTTTGATTGATTATCAAAGTTGGTGTTTTTTTGTGTCCTACAATGAGGAAATAGAGCAAAACGAAAAGTGGTGGATGGTGCCAGTCGGGAAGAAATTTCACGATGACTTCAGTTCGCACTTTTTTCGCCTTTATCCTTTTTCTTTTTGTGTGTAGAATGTGGGCATCAAGAGGTGGTTGGATATATGGGACGTCTTGAAAGATAAGGAGCGGCGTCCGGCGTGTTTTTCTAGGAAATTAAAGTTGATAGGGATTTATTATACATGCTATAATTAATTTGTAAGTAAATACGTGACCGTCTAAAAGAGGATTGGCTAAGGAGGTGTCATATGGTGGAGAAAATCAAGATTGCAACTCTGGGAGGCCTGCTTCATGACGTGGGAAAGGTATGCTTCAGAGCGAGCGGTGTCAGAGAGACGCATCAAGTGCTTGGCTCTGATTTTTTGCGCTCTTTTTGCGAAAACACGGAAGCGGGGAAGGCTATTTTGCGGTGCGTCCGCTATCATCATGGGAAGGATTTGTCCGGGGCGCATTTAGCGGCTGACGATTTGGCTTACGTGGTATATGAAGCGGATAATTTGGCGGCAGGGCTGGATCGCAGATCGCAGGACGAGGAGGCTTCGAAGACATTTGATGGGTCTCTTTCTTTGGAGAATGTGTTCAATGTGTTTGAAGGTACAGAAAAGAAATCGTATTATCTTTTGAAACCGTTGAAGGCGGAGGACGTGGTCAATTATCCTGTAAGCGAAGGGCGTCCTATAGCCGGTCGCGGGGATTATAAAGACATAGAGAACACGCTGGAAATGAATTTTAAGCATCGGGCGCCGCAGGATATGGAGGTCAATGAACTTCTTCGGATTTTGGAGGATACGATGACGTATGTGCCATCGAGTACGGCCACCGATGAGGTTTGTGATATCTCCCTCTATGACCATGTGAAAATCACCGCCGCTGTCACGGCAGCGCTTCTTCGATACATGGATCGGCATGGCATCACGGATTACAAAGATTTTTGCTATACGCACGGAAAAGAGCATCGGAAAGAGCAGACACTTCTTTTCGTTTCCGGAGATTTTTCCGGGATTCAGAAATTTATTTATCGCGTCGATGCAAAGGGCGCCATGCGGATGCTTCGGGGGCGCTCCTTCTACTTGCAGATGGTGATGGAGAATGCGATTGATGACATACTGGAGAAACTTTCCCTCTCCCGCGCAAATTTGATTTACTCCGGTGGCGGGCATTTCTATTTGTTGGCGGATAATTCTGAAGAAACGAAGGAAATTCTGGATAACGCTTTTCGTGAAATCAATCGGAAGCTCATTTTGACTTACGGTACGTCCCTTTATATGGCCGGTGGTTATACGCCGCTGGCGCCGGAAGAATTGTTTCAGGGGTCGGAAGGGAAGGAAACTGTTTTTCGCCGCGTAGGGGATGCGGTTTCTAAGAAAAAGCAACAGCGCTATGAGGAAGAAACGGTGCGTCTTTTGACGGATGAAAATAGCGAAATCAATACTGTCTCACCGGGAATGCGGGAGTGTGCGCTGTGTCATCGGATGACGGAGGAGTCGGAGCTCGTATCTTATGCAGCGAAACGAAAGGAGGATGAAGAGACCATCGATGTATGTCCTCTCTGCCAGGGCATGTATATTTTGGGGAAGGAGCTCATTGATAAGAAAACTTTCTTCGCTATCTTGGATACGGAGGTAGAGGGAAGCCTCTTTCTTCCTGGTGCTTTCGGAAATCGGTATTTGAAAGCCGTCACGCCGAAGGAAGGGGAAACGTTTTTGCGAGAGGGCCATCTTCTTCGTGTTTACAGCAAAAACGCTTCCGATACATCGGAAATGGTCGCAACGCGTCTCTGGGTGGGAGATTATGCGGCGGAGGAAGAGGGACAAGTGCTGGACTTTGCCGATTTGGCCGAGCAATCCGGCGGAGAGAAGGACGAGAAATCCATTCGACGGTTGGGCGTTCTTCGTGCTGATGTGGATTGGCTGGGAGCCGTCTTTGCGGCCGGGCTTCCGCAGAAATATGCGACGCTTTCTCGTTATGCGGCTTTGTCCCGTAGCATGTCCCTTTTCTTTTCCAAAGCTGTTTCCGATATCTGCCAAAAGAAATTGCCCCGGGGTGAGACACCTTTCTATCTTTTTGGAGAGAAAGAAAAGGAACGCCGTATTCATGTGGTGTATGCCGGTGGTGATGATCTTTTTCTCGTCGGCGCCTGGGATGATTTGCTGGAATTTGCCGTCGATCTTCGCAAGGCGTTTCGTCGTTATACGAATGGGAGACTTTCGTTTTCGGCGGGATTGGGATTGTTCTCGCCCACCTATCCGATTCTTCACATGGCAGAGGAGACCGGAGACTTGGAAGACCGAGCGAAGAAGGAGAACCCGGCGGTAAAGGATTGCCTTGCTCTCTTCGGGGATGGCGTACAGAAAGACGGGAAGACGGAGCTCCCCATTTTCCGCTGGCATACCTTTGAGGACAATGTATGGAGAGAAAAAATCGGTTTCATAAAGAGTCATTTTATTTTGGAGGGCATCAATGAAGAAGAGCCGTCTTTCGGGAAAATCAAGGCGGGGAAATCGCTCCTGTATCGTCTCTTGGGTTTATTGACCGCGGAGAAATTCAATCTGGCCCGCTTTGCGTACACGTTGGCGCGGCTGGCTCCGCCGGGGAAAATGACTGAGGAGGAGCAGAAGACCTATGAGGAAGTACGGACGCAATTTTTCCGGTGGGCGCGCAGAGATACAGAAGCGCGGCTGCAGCTGGAGACCGCGTTGCGGCTGGTGATTTATCGGATGAGAGACAAATAAGGAGGAATTATGGGAGCATATGTGGAAGCGTGTGACAAAGTGGATTTGGCGCAGGAAGTGATGAAGAAATTATCCGCGGTCAAGGATAAGTGGGGAAACCCATCCATGGTGACTACATCTCAAATTCGCCGGTTTCTGACTGCGGTGAATACGGTAACCGGTAAGGTCGAACAATATCAGAATGAAACAGGAAAGAAGGATGTGTTGTCTCCGGAATTGGTAGCGCAGGTAAAATTTCTAAAAGTGAAGTTGGCTTACCAAGTTGGACGAGACGATAAGGCAAAGCACATCAAAAACTTTGCAGAAGAAGCAGATTTGACGTCAGCCATCGACAGCATCGGCGATGATATGAAGAAATACGAAGAATTTGCCCGCTATGTGGAAGCACTGGTGGCATTTCATAAATATTATGAAGGGAGAGATTGATAATGGAAACGAAACAGCTTTTGGGAAAACTGGTCATCCGGGCGACCCTTCAGGTAGAAACTGGCCTCCATATCGGCGGCTCTAGTGATTATGCTCCCATCGGTGCAGTGGACAGCATTTTTATCCGTGACGCCATGACCAAGCAGCCTATCATCCCGGGGAGCTCGGTAAAAGGAAAGATGCGCACTCTTTTGGCAAAAGCAAGAAATCCCCAAGGTATTGCAGAAGGTCCGGGCAAGGATGAGCCGGTGGTGCTTCGCCTCTTCGGTTCTGCCGAGAAGGGTCATATCCTTTTGTCTCGCTTGCAGTTCTCCGACTCTTTCGTGAAGAAAGAATCTTTGGAGAAATTCTCTTCCATCGATACGGATACCTATTTGGGAGAAGTGAAATTTGAAAATACCATCAATCGCGCTACCGGTGTAGCGAATCCCCGGCAGATCGAGCGTGTCCCCAGGGGCATGCAGTTTGGTTTCCACTTGGTATATAACATCGAGAATGAAGCAGAAATGGAAGAAGATATGCGAGTATTGGCTCAAGGATTCACGCTTCTGCAGATGGACTACTTGGGCGGTCATGGCTCTCGCGGTTATGGGCGCGTGTCCTTTCATGACTTCCAAGTGAAGCGCATCGATGCGAAGACCGGCGGCGAAAGTGAGGAGAAGGCGCTGGCAGAGAATTTGCAGAAGTGTTCGGAAAGTGTCTCGCTATGAAGACCTATGCCATTCTTCCACTCCGTTTCATCGCGCCGGTCCATTTTGGCGATGCAGCCCAAGGGAGTGGACTGCAGGAAGTCGGGCTCACTTGCCGCGCCGATACGCTTTATAGCGCACTGACCGTAGAAGCGCTTCGTAAATCACAAAGTACATTTGAGGCATGGATCCGAAAGACCATGGATGGAAGCATTCGCCTTTCTGATTTGCTTCCTTGGCATTTCAAAGATCATCAATACGAGTGGTATGTCCCCAAGCCGGTGATTGCTGTGAAAGGGGAGGGGGAAACCACCCGCGAAACGCTGGAAGAGGCCAGAAGCCGCTCGGTTTTTCGTAAGCAGGAGAAGAAACGAGCGTTCCTTCGCGCTTCGGAAATGGGACTCTACTTGGACGATTTGGTGTACCATACATCTTCTCTGGACGAGGAACCGACCTTCGGCACCGTCGGCGTAGATACTCATTTCAATGGTCGCACGGCGAAGCCTTACGGAGTCGGAAGTTTCTCTTTTGCTGAAAATGCCGGGCTTTATCTTCTCTTGGGACTTTCGCAGACAGAAGATTTGGAAATGGTCACGTCTCTCATAGCGTGGCTCGGCCTTTCCGGTATTGGCGGGCGGCGCTCCGGAGGTATGGGGAAATTTGAGCTCGCCCATGACCCGATTCTTTTGGAAGCGGGAGACGATTGGGAAGACCATGATGACACGGCGCTTTATGACATGCTACAGAAAGAAGACGGCATGCAGATGGCCATTTCCTCTTTCCTGCCTTGTGCCGATGAAGTGCATACGGCTGCGGAAGGCCGAGGACTTTGGCTCAAGCGTAGCGGCTTCACTTGGACGGAAGGGATGGAGGCACCGGTGAAAGAGAAGAGCATCTATATGATGGCTGCCGGTAGCACCTTCCCTTCGCGTATGGAAGGTCGCATCGCCGATGTGAGCACACCGGCGGTGGGACATCCGGTGTATCGCTATGGGAAAGGATTCTTCCTGGGGGTGTCACTATGATGCATTACTGGAAAGTCAGGCTAAGAACGTTTACGCCGACCTTCATCGGAAGCGGAGAAATCTATAAGAAAAGCCAGTACATTTATCATAAAGACAATCGTACAGTGTGCTTTCTGAAAGAAGAGAAATGGATTTCCTTCTTGGCCGAGCATGATATTATGGACGACTTCGCTTCGGAATTGGTAAAAGGAGGCGCTCGTTTCGATTTGTTTGGCTATTTGAAGAATCAGTGTATCTTGCAAAGAAAGTACGGATCGATTCGGAATATGATTCGTGCAATGGAAGAGGCCGGTGCCATTGACAGGGAAGTGGATTACTTCTCCGTAGGAAAAGATAAAGGACCCAATGATATTGCCGCTCACATCAAGGACGCAGAAGGAAATCCTTACATTCCCGGTTCGTCCCTCAAAGGCGCTTTTCGTACCGCCATCCTTTCTCACGAAATCCGAAAGAATCTCTCTCACTATCGCGCTACGTGGGCGAAGCTGGAAAGGGCGGCGGGGGATAAAAAGGAAATGGGGCGTATCGTAGATCAGCTGGAAAGAGACATGGGGATTTCCGATGGCAAAGACATGGTGAAAAGCTATTTTCGCGGGCTCACCGTCAGCGATGCGGTGCTGAAGGAAGGGAAACTTTGTGTGGCGGCCAAAGCAGACCTTTCCGTAGGTGATGACGATATCCACCAAGTCTCTTTGTACAGGGAATGCCTTGATGGTGCTGTTCTGGAATTCACGGTCGGTATCGATGACAGCGAAGCCGGTATGGGCCATTTCGGCATCAAGAGTTTTGCGGATCTTCAGAAAGTGTTGCAGGAATTTGTGGACTTTCAATATGATATCTTGGAGAAACCTTTCCGCAGAAATGGGGATGTGGAACTGCAAGACATCAAGAATCACAAGAATGCCGACCTTCTTTTGGGCGGCGGCACCGGTTTCCTGACAAAGACACTCATTTATTCTTTGGCGCCGAATCGTCAATCTGCCGTCGAAGTGACAAGACGGCTATTGGAGAAACAATTTCCCGGAGGCAAGCATGGACAACCGAAAGCTCATACATTGTCTCCCCACACACTGAAATTGGTGAGCTTAGACGGCAATACCTATCTCATGGGCCTTTGCTACTTGGAGGAGGAAAAGAAACTATGCTGACACAAGCGGAGATCGAGCTGACCCTCCCCGCCGGGCAGATCCTCAATCAATCCATGGGCTCCATTCTGCATGGCGCTTTGATGGAAATCGTATCGCCCACTTGGGCAGAGACCATGCATGACCAGAAAGTGCGGCCTTACAGCCAGTATGTCACCATGGTGGGCGGCAAGCCATGCTGGCGCATCCGGACCTTGACC
>CAVEMF010000045.1:0-9891 GCA_963616715.1 Ruminococcus bromii
CTCGCAATCGGCTTTCATCCCAAATCAATGGGGCGCGCCCCTGGGGACTAAGCTAGGAGCCAGAAGCGACATCGACATGTTTGCATAGACGGGAGTGGCACTGTCTCCCATTTCGTGCTATACTACACAATTATGACTCTTCAAACGGAGAGCAAACAAGAAGAATGGGAGGAAGTTATGAGTCAAGAAAAAGATGTCCGCTTGGAAGATGTAGAAGCGGGCAAGGCGGAGCTGGACCGGAAGGCGCAGCAGATGCTTGAGGAGAAGGATGCGGATTCCCGCATGCGTATTTATGAAGGGCCTTTGGGGAAAGCATTGGTCGGCCTTCTGTGTGTGTGGACATTGTTCCAGCTGTATTTCACTACCGTGGGAGCCATCAGCGCTGTGAATCTGCGCGCGATCCATTGTATTTTCCTTTTGCTATTTACATTCCTTTTATTTCCTACTTATAAAAAGGAAAAGCGCCGGAGAAAGATTCCGCCCATTTGGGACTGGTTCTTCATCGCCGGCTCTATCGGGTCGTTCCTGTACCTGATTTTGAATTACACCCGCATTGCCCAGACCGGCGGACGCATCAGCGATATGGAAATCGGCATCGCCCTCGTGGCTATCGTCTGCGTCTTTGAAGCCGCTCGCCGCGCGTCGGGAAATCTGGCCATCTTGGCCGCCGTCTTCCTGGCGTACAACTGGTTCGGCGCGTACCTGCCGGGCTACTTCGGCCACAATGGCTTCACCTTGAAGCGCGTGCTCATCACCCAGTTCTGGGGGACACAGGGCGTGCTTGGTACCGGTATCGGCGTATCGGCTACCTATATTTTCCTTTTCGTTGTGTTCGGTGCATTCTTGAAGCACAGCGGATTCTCGAAATTTATCAATGATTTCTCGCTGACCCTGGTAGGCCGCACGTCCGGCGGCCCGGCGAAGGTGGCCGTCATTGCCTCCGGCCTCATGGGCATGATCAATGGCTCTGCTATCGCAAACGTAGCCACCACCGGCACCATTACCATCCCTTTGATGAAGCGCACCGGCTACAAGAAAGAATTCGCCGGCGCTGTAGAAGCCGTGGCTTCCACCGGCGGTCAGTTCACGCCGCCGATCATGGGCGCTGTGGGCTTCGTCATGGCTGAATTTTTGAATCTGTCCTACACCTATGTGGCTCTGGCATCCATCACACCGGCGCTGCTTTACTATGTAGGCCTCCTCTTCGCTGTCCATTTCGAAGCGAAGCGCCTGGGCCTTTCGGGCATCGCCAAGGAAAATATCCCCGATGCCATGGTGGTCATCAAGGAGCAGGGCCACCTGGTGCTGCCTCTCGTCAGCCTCATTGGCCTCATGTTCGCCGGCTTCACACCTCTCTACGCCGCTGTGATTTCCATCTTCGTCACCATTGGTGCCAGCTGGATCCGCAAGGAAACCCGCATGGGTCCTGCGAAAATCCTGGAAGCCACTGTGGAAGGCGCGAAGAGTGCGATTTCCGTCGGCGTATGCTGCGTCATCATCGGCATCATCATCGGCACCGTCACCCTGACCTCCATGGGCCTCAATATGGGCTACCTCATCCTGTCTGTGGTGCAGGGAAATAATATTTACCTCGCTGGCTTCCTGGTCATGATCATGTCCGCTATCCTGGGCATGGGCGTCCCCGGCGTAGCGGCGTACGTTATCGTGCAGGCCGTGGCCGTGCCGGTGCTCATCAAAGCCGGCGCGATCCCCCTGATCGCGCACCTCTTCTGCCTGATCTATGCGTGCCTTTCCAATATCACCCCGCCGGTGGCTATGTCCGCCTACGTGGCATCGGGCATCGCAGACTCGGACCAGACCAAGACAGGCCTCTGGGCTGTCCGCTTGGGGCTCATCGGATTCATCATTCCATTTTTCTTTTTGGATAATCCGGTGCTTTTGATCGGCGTGGATCCCAACGCCACCATCTGGGAATCCGGCTGGGCCATCTTCACCGCTATGGTAGGCACCTATGCCCTGGTAGCAGGCTTGGAAGGCTGGATCATTCGCAAGGCCAATGTGCTCGAGCGAATCATCCTCATCGCTGCCTCCCCGCTCCTCCTCTTCCCGGGAATCTTAACCGACATCATCGGTGTAGGCGGCATCGCTGCCGTCTCCCTCTTCCAGTGGATGAGAAGCAGAAAGAAATAATAAAAAGCAAAAGCACGAAAGACGCGTGGAGTCTTTCGTGCTTTTTTCTTTTTGGGGGGGAGTGATCGGTGATCAGTGATCAGTGATCAGGGCGCGTTTGGCGATAGGCTCATGTTGTAAGTTGACCGCTATTGATGTAGTAGTTAGTGATCGGTAATTAGTGATCAGGACGCATTGGATCGCCGGCTCAGTTGCGATGAGACCGCCATCGATTGCGGGATCGGTAGTTGGGCATACACTCTATCTATCTATGGCTTGCAGAGCTTTTTCCAGCAGCCGGTAGAAATCTTTTTTCTCTTCCTTGTTCATAAGGGAGAGGAGTCTTGCTTCTGTTTGATTCATATTTCCGTAAGCTGTCTGGCAATGGGATTTTCCTTCTACTGTCAGACGGAGCCACTTGGCTCTTTTGTTGTCCGGGTCCGGAAGGTATGTGACCATCCCTTTTTCGAGAAGTCTTTTGTACACGCCTACAGATGTAGGCTGGGAGACAGCCATTTCTTTTTCTATTTCTTTCATTGATGCTGTCCCATCAGGCTTTTGATCCAGCAGCGTGAGTACACGAATCTGTGACATAGTGAGTCCCTCGCTTCGAAGCTCATTATTTACCTGCCGCGTCAATATATCATTCAATCGTTTCAGCAAAATGCCGCACATTTTTTCTTCCATAATATCCCTCCGATATGGAAGCGCTGATTAAATCGTTTTCAAGAATGATTTTTGAATCTTCGATTTAATCAGTGGTTCCATATATGTATGATAGCATGGAATCAATGGCAACGACAAGAGATAGGGGGGGAGTAGTCACTGATCACTGACCACTAATTACTGATCCCTAAACCAATAGCTGTTTCATCGTAACTGGGCTAGCAGCCAGATGCGCCCTGATCACTGCTGATCACTGACCACTGATCACTAAACCAATATCAGTCTCATCGCAACTATTCCAGCAGCCAGACGCGCCCTGATCACTGCTCACTAATCACTGATCACTAATCTCCCAAAAAAGTCCCTTCACAAATAGCCCCGTCATAGTATAATAGGAAAGAATCTATTTGCCGAAGAAAATCAAATGCATCGGCGCTCCTAAGAAGGGCGGAGACCATGGGGTTTCCCGGGAGGATAGAAGAAAAGGAGAGAACATCATGAAAAAATGGAAGAAAGCACTCGCACTGTCTCTGGCAGCGCTCACACTGACCGGCGCACTGGCCGGCTGCGGCGATGACAAGAAAGCCGAAAGCGGCGCAGCGAAACCGGCTGCAGGCCAGACCATCAAAATTAATTTCCCCACCGCCGGCGCATCCGGCGCGCTCTACGCCGTAGGCGCAGCCATCACCAATATGTGGTCCAGCAATGTACCGGGCGTACAGGCATCCAGCCAGGCATCCGCCGGCGGCATCGCGAACCTGAACATGGTTTCCGAAGGCGAAGCCCAGGTATCCATCGCGATTTCCTCCAATGCTTACCAGTGCCTGAATGGTACCGACAGCTTCAAAGACCACGCTTACAAAGATCTGAAAGCCATCGGCGGCCTCTACATGAATCCGAACCAGGTCGTCGCTACCGCTGACTCCGGCATCACCAGCCTGAAAGATGTGAAAGGCAAGCACTTCGCTGTCGCATCCGCAGGCTCCTCTGTATACAACGAATGTGAAACCCACTTCACCGCAGCCGGTCTCTCTTTCCCCGATGACCTGAAAGCGGAATACATCACCTTCACCGACGCGGCTGACATGCTGCAGAACGGCTCCATCGACGGCGCGTGGATCATGTCCGGAGCACCGGCATCCGCTGTGACCCAGGCCCTGACCGGCGGCGCGCACCTGGTAGAAATCGATGACAACCTGATTAAAGAGCTGAAAGCCAAATACCCCTGGTACACCAGCTACACCATCAAAGCCGGCACCTACCCGAACCAGGACAAAGACATCAATACCTCTGCTATCAAGATGGTGATGTTCTGCCGCGGCGACCTGCCGGAAGACGTGGTTTATAACCTCACCAAGACCCTGTGGGAACACATCGACGAACTCGGCGCGTCCCAGAAGAACCTGAAAGGCCTCACCGCTGAAAATGCAGTGAAGGACATCGCAGACATCCCGCTCCATCCGGGCGCTGCAAAATACTATAAAGAAATCGGCGTGCTGAAATAAGACGCTCATCGAAATCAAAAGAGTCGCGGACCTTCCGCGGCTCTTTTGATTTGAGTGATCACTGTTACAAAACCAATAGCATACTCCAGCGATTTTGCATGAGCCTTTTCTGTTTCCTTGTGCTATAATATTTTCAAATCACGATTTGTAAAATCACGATTTGAAAGTGGGGCGATGTGATGTTTATCGGAAGAAAAAATGAACTTGCTTTTTTGGAAAGTCGGTATGGCTCTTCGAAAGCAGAGCTAGTGGTGTTGTATGGGCGGCGGCGTATCGGCAAGACGGAGCTTTTGAACGAATTTATCAAAGGGAAGGACGCGGTCTTTTACTCCTGCAACGAAGTGCCGGATCGGGAGCAGCTGGAGCGATTTTCGCGGCGCATACTTGCCACCGGGATCCCCGCTGCGCGGTATATCCAAAGCTTCACAGACTGGGAGATGGCATTCCGCAGTATTTCTGAAATCCCCGGACGAGGGAAGAAGATACTGGTGATCGATGAATTTCCTTACATGTGCCGGGGAAATACGGCTATTCCATCGATTTTGCAGACCCTATGGGACGGTGAGCTTTCCAAAGAAAATGTGATGGTCATCCTTTGTGGCAGCGCTATGAGTTTTATTGAAAAAGAAATTTTGAGCGAGAAGAATCCTCTTTACGGAAGAGCCACAGGGATTTACAAATTGGCACCCATGCCATTTCGAGACGCTCAGCAATTTTTCCCGTCCTATTCCTTAGAGGACAAGCTGGCGGCTTATGCCATTCTTGGCGGGGTTCCGTATTATCTAAAAACTTTTGACGAAGCTCGCAGCCTCTCGGAAAATATTTGTGAGGAGATTCTTAGAAAAGGTAGCATCCTCTATAGCGAAGTGGAATTTCTTTTGCGCCAGGAGCTGCGGGAAAGCAATGTATATAATGTGATCATCGAGGCTGTGGCTTTGGGAAATAATACGCTGGCTTTGATTCATGATAAGACGGGAATCGATAAAAATAAAATCAGTGTGTACCTGCGAAATTTGATCGAGCTTTCCATTATCGAGAGAGAATTTTCTGTATTGGCCGGGGACAAAGAAAGGACCCGTAGCCAAAAGGGGCTCTATCGATTGAGAGATGCCTATTTCCAGTTTTGGTATACCTTCGTATACGGAAACTTGTCGGAACTGGAGAATAATGATGTGGACGGTGTGTATCGATACCAGGTGGCGCCGCGGCTTCATGAATTTATTTCCCACGCCTTTGAATCGGTCTGCATCGAGTACACGAGAGAGGCCAATCGCAAAGATCTGCTGCCTTTCCACTTTGTGCGCATTGGTCGCTGGTGGGACAAGGTGGATCACCTGGTGAATGGGCGCAAGGTATCTCGGGCAGAGGAAATTGATATGGTCGCCTTTGACCGAGAGAAGAAGCATTTCCTCCTTGGTGAGTGCAAGTACAGACACGAATTGACGGATACGGACATATACTACGAATTGATGGAAAAATTTCCGCTGCCCGCCCATGCAAAGGCGCATGCGGTACTGTTTTCCTTTTTCGGATTTACGGAGCGGATGAAAGCCTTGGCGGCAGAGAAGGGTGTAGCCTGCTTCGAGAGAAATGATTTGGAAGCCTATGCGCAAAGCGCAGACAAGGAGGTCCCATGAAATTCATTCATACAGCAGATTGGCACTTGGGTAAGCTTTTGAAGGAGCACGCCATGACGGAAGACCAGGCGTGGCTTTTGGAAAATCGATTTCTTCCTTTGGTAGATGAAGAGAAGCCGGACGTGATCCTTTTGGCCGGGGATGTATACGACCGATCCTTCCCGCCGGAGGAGGCGGTGGAGCTCTTTGATCGCATGACCGAGGAAATCGTAGGGAAGCGGCACATCCCTTTCATCGTCATCAGTGGCAATCACGACAGCGCCGAACGCCTCGCCGTGGCAAGCCGGCTCCTGCGTCGCCAGGGGCTCTACATCTTCGGGCCATTAGACAAAGTGAAGCCTGTCATCTTGGAAGATCGGTGGGGGAAGGTGGCCTTCCTGCCGCTACCCTACACCGAGCCTGCTCGGGTGCGGGTGCTTTTGCATGAAAGAAATCTGGAAGGTTCCGAGGACATCCACTCCTTTGAAGACGCCGAGAAGAAATTGGTGGAAGTGGTAGAGAGTGAGCTCACCGAAGACGAAAGACATCTTCGCAAAGTCGCCATTGCCCATGTCTTTGCGGCTAGGGGCGAAGGCTCTGCTTCCGAGCGGCCCCTCTCTATCGGCGGCTATGACCAGATCAGCGACGCTGTATTTTCCGATTTCCACTACACCGCCTTGGGCCACCTCCATCGGCCGCAGAAGACGCAGAAAGAGTCTGAAGCCATCCAGTACAGCGGTAGCCTCATGCGCTACTCCTTCGACGAAGTGAAGCAGAAGAAAGGCGTCATCGTGGGAGAAATCGACGGAGATGGCGCCGTGCACACCACCTTCCATGACATGATTCCCCGCTACCAAGTGCGCACCTTGGAAGGAAAATTTGAAGACCTCATGAGCGAAGAAAGCGAAGGCTCCTCCGACTATCTCCAGATCACCTTGACCGACGAACGGCCCATCATCGACGCCATGCCGAAGCTGCGGGCGAAGTATCCGAATGCCCTTGGCGTGGTGCAGGACATGGGTTTCAAAGAAGACAGCGGCGAGCGCGTGGCCATTGACGCCATGAGCGACCAGGATATTTTCCGCGCCTTCGTGAAGCAGTTCCGCGAGCGGGAGCTCTCCGAGGAAGAGGAAATCTATGTGAACGGCCTGTGGGAAGAAGTGTACAAGAAGGAGAATGCGAAATGAAACCATTACAACTTACCATGCGCGCCTTCGGCCCCTACGCCGGAGAAGTGACCATCGACTTCGAAAAACTGGATGGGCGCAATCTATTTCTCATCTGCGGCCCCACCGGTGCCGGTAAGACCACCATCCTCGATGCCATGTGCTACGCCCTCTACGGCGAGACCAGCGGCGACCGCGACGGCAGCCGCATGCGCAGTGACTATGCCGGCAGCGATACCAAGACAGAAGTCATTTTCGACTTCATGCTAGGAGATAAGACCTACCGCGCCTACCGCGCTCCGGAGCAGACCATCGACAAGAAGCGGGGCAGCGGCCAGACCAAGACCGCCATGCAGTCCTCCCTCTCAGAATTGGTGGACGGCAAGGAAATCAATGCCATCACCAGAAACGTGGCCAAAGCGGCGGAAGAAAAAATCGGCCTCGACGCGAAACAGTTTTGCCAAGTCATCCTGCTCCCCCAGGGCGATTTCCGGAAACTCCTCATCGCCACCGCTGACGACCGCGAAAAGATCATGAAGAAACTCTTCCATATCGAGCAATTCTCCGACCTTCGGGAACTGCTTCGAGTGCGCGTGGGCAGCATTTATAAAGTGAAATGCCAGGAAGAGTACGAGCTTTCCGGGAAATATCAGGCCATAGGTATCGAAGCGAAAGAAGAAGCTTTGGCTGCCGCCATCGAAGAGACAGGCAAATTCGCCGAGACCAGAGCGGCGAAATCGAAAGTATTGCTAGAAAAATTGGAAAATTGCCGCAAGCTCTACACCGAGTCATACCGCTTAGCGGAGCATTTCAAGAATTTGCACCAAGCGGAAGACAAAGCAAAGAAACAGGAAGCCCAAAAGAAAGATATAGAGAAAAAAGGCGAAGCCCTGGCGAAAATTCGAAGCGCCAAGGAAATGAAAGGCTACGACGAAAGATTAGGAGACATCGAGCGAGATGGCAAGAAAGCAGCCCAAGCGAAAGCGAAAGCCGCCGCCGACCAAAAGCACTGCCAAGAAGAAAAGGAAAAGCTCCTCCTTCGTGAAAAAACGCTAGAAGCCGAGCGCTCTACCATCGACGAAGCGAAAAAGAACTTGACCGAGCTTTCCCTGTGGAAACCAAAAGCCGATGCCTACAGCAAGGCTAAAGCAGACGCGGAAAAAGCAGAAACCGCCCGCCGGAAAGCGGAGGAGAGTCTCTCCATGCTTCGAGACATGGAAGAAGGGAAGAAGGGAGAAGCAGCCAAAGCCCAGGCTCTCTACGAAGACATTCATGCCCGCTACATCTTCGGTCAGGCGGCCATCCTTGCCAGCCAACTGACGGAAGGTACCCCTTGCCCGGTGTGCGGATCCATCCACCACCCGAAACCTGCGATTTCGGAGGAAAAACTTCCCACCGAAGCAGCGGTAAAAAAGGCTCGGAAAGCTGCGGAAGACACAAGGAAATCCTATGAAGAGGCCAGTGGAAATCGGCAAACCTACGAAAGCGGAGACTATGCGAAAATCCAAAGAGACTTCGCCGAGAAAAGCGCCGCCCTTTCCGCCCTCTCCGATGTGCCTGAGACATATAGAGATAAGAAATTCATCGAAAGTGAGACCCGCCGCCTTACCAGGCAAGTGGCAGACTGGGAAGCTGCCATGAAAGACCTGTCGGAAGAGAAAGTCCGGATTTCTACCAGCCTCGGCGCCGCGGAAAGCAGTTACGATCACGCCGCCGCTGACCATCAAAGACTTCTGGAAGAGTACAAAGTCCAGGCCAAAGACTTCGATGACAAAGCGAAAGAAAAAGGCTTCACCGGCATGAAAGACTGCCAGGCTTGGTACAAACGCGCCGGCGAAGAAGGGGAATTGAAACAAGAAATCGATGACTACATCGCTGACTCTAAAGCCACGGCCCAAAGGATCGACGAGGAAAAAGTCATCACCAGCGGCGAGACTGAGCCGGACCTGGCAGCCATTACCAGAGAAGGGAAACGCCTCAGCGCTGAACATGACCGGGTCCGCCAAAGCATTTCCGATGCCAATAGCAGGAAGGAAATCCTGGAAGACGCCGCCAAGGTGATCGCTCAGATTTCTAAGAGACACGAGAAAACCCTGGCCGAATATTCCCTGGCAAGCGGACTCTACAATCTCATCCAAGGCAGTTCGCAGAATCGCATTTCCTTAGAGCGCTACGTCCTGGGCACCCTCCTCGACCAAGTGGCCAAAGCCGCCAGCCTGCGCCTGGCGAAGATCAGTCACCAGCGCTATGCCTTGCGCCGAAGCACCGAAGCCGGGAAAGAAAGCAAGGGCGGCCTCTCTCTCGAAGTCTCCGACAGCTACACCGGCCGCTCCCGCCCGGCGAATACCCTCTCCGGCGGCGAGACCTTCCTCGCCTCCCTGTCCCTGGCCCTCGGCCTCTCGGACGTGGTACAAGCCAAGCAAGGCGGCGTACATCTCGATACCATGTTCATAGACGAAGGCTTCGGCAGCCTCGACCCCGAAGCGCTCAATAGCGCCATGAATACCTTGATCGACCTCCAAAACACCGGCCGCCTCGTAGGCATCATCTCCCACGTCCCCGAACTGGAAGAACGCATCGACGCAAGACTAAGAGTCACGCCTGCAGAAAAGGGAAGCAGCGCGGAGTTTGAAATACTGTGAGGGTGTTAGTGATCAGTGATCAGGGCGCGCCTTCCGCTATGTATCCACTTCCTCTGGAAGGGGGAGGGCCCGAAGGGCGATAATGCTATTAAGTTAACGCATTTATGCTGAGGGTTAGCATAGATTTGTTGGTCTAGCCCTACGTGAGTAGACCCTTGGAGAAGGG
>CAVEMF010000046.1:0-9687 GCA_963616715.1 Ruminococcus bromii
AAGGGGCGCGCGATAGCGGAGGATAGAAGTGCCTCGCAAGAGGCACAACTCGCACAATCGATATCATGCAAAACTCCTGACAAGCATTAGCATGCTTTGGGCTATTGCTGAGTATGCGCCTTCGGCGCATTTCTATCCGGCCCTATTGGGCGACCCTTCTCCAAGGGTCTACTCACGTAAGGCTAGACCAACAAATCTATGCTAACCCTCAGCATAAAATCCTTACCTTAACAGCACTGCCCCCTGATCCTGGCCCCTTTTACGCGTAATCGGTTTTCATTCCAAATCCATGGGTCATACCCCAGAAATCAAGGAGACACTATGCTTACTAGAGAACTTCTTTCTGAATATATCGATGCCGGCGCGGCAAAGGTGAAGGCGGACCTCGCCATTTGCGGCGGCACGCTGATTAACGTCAATACCGGCGAATATTACAAGGCCGATGTAGCCATCTACAAAGGACGCATCACCGCGGTGGAAGCGGATATTTCCGACTATATTGATGGAAATACAAAAGTCATCGACGCCACCGGCAAATACCTGGCGCCGGGGCTCATCGACTGCCATGTCCATGTGGAATGCAGCAAGATGAGCATGACCCGCTTTGCGGAAGCCGTGGTCCCTTGCGGCACCACCAGCATCGTCAGCGGGCTGGATGAATATATTTCCGTCATCGGCGTGGACGGCTTGGAAGATATTTTCCAGGAAATCGACGCTTCTCCACTGAAAGTTTTCTGGGCGCTGCCGTACAAGACGCCCTATACCATTCCGAAATCTACCATCGCTTACAATGTCACTGCCAAGGACCATGCGAAATATCACAGCGATTCCCGTTGCTACGGCATTTGGGAATTGGTCCGCGAAGCAGTGAAGACGAAGGATCAGGATACCCTGGATGCCATCGTAGAAGCCACCAATAAGCACCGCCCGATTTTTGGCTGCAGCCCGCTGGCTACCGGCAAAGAGCTGAATGAATACCTCATGAGCGGCGTTCGTGTGGATCACGAAAGCTACGACCACCAGGAATTCCTGGAAAAAGCCAGAAAAGGCATGCATACCATCATCCGTGAGTCCGCGGTCACAAAATTCCTGAAGGAAAATGTCCGTGCCATCACCGAGTGCTGCCCCGGCATGGCTCGTCATACCAGCTTCTGCTCCGATGACGTGCACGCCCGCGGCATCCTGGAACATGGCCACATCGACCACATCGTGCGCCTGGCCATCAAAGCCGGCGTCGCTCCGATGACCGCCATCCAGATGGGCACCATCAATGCGGCAGAAGCGTACCAGATCGATGACCATGTAGGCTCCATCGCGCCGGGGAAGGACGCAGACATCCTCCTCGTTGATCAGCCCGGCACTTTCCATGTGGAAACAGTCATCAGTAAAGGTATCCTGGTCACCGAAAATGGGGAAAACCGCTTCGACTATCAGATTCCGGCAAGAAGCGCGGCCCTCACTTCTACCGTGAAGCATGCGCCGCTCACCGCCGATGATTTCGCGTATCATGTAGACCTTGCAAATGGTACCGCGCTGGTAGAAACAATTCACAGCGTAGGCCCATTCATGAGAAAACGCCGCGATGTAGAGCTGGATGTAGTGGATGGCATCGTCCGCCCCAGCGCTGAAAAAGATGTGGCACTGGTTTCCGTGGTCGAAAGATACGGCATCCATGGAAATGTTTCCAAAGGCTTCATCTCCGGCTGGTCCTTCAATAAAGGCGCCATCGCCACCACCGCGTCTCCTGATGACAACAACCTGGTGGTAGCTGGCGCCAGCTGCGAAGACATGGCTCTCGCGGCCAATACGCTTCTCGAAGCAGGCGGCGGCCAGGTCGTGGTCATCGATGGGAAAGTCATCTCCTTCCTGCCGCTCCCGATCGCCGGCATCGCTTCCGATATGGAACCGAAGGAATTGGCAAAGAAAGAAATCGAGCTCGAAGAAGGTGCGAAAGCCATCGGCAGCAGCCTTCCGGATCCGATTTTCTACCTGTCCTTCCTGCCCATCACTGCTATCCCGGATCTCGCCATCACCGATGGGGGCAATGTGGACTACACGAAGCTTTCTTACTTCGATCCGATTTTAGAATTGCGGAAGTAAGCACTAGCAGTTTAGTAATCGGTGGTCGGTAGTCGGTAGTCGGGACGTGCTTACCTGCCGGCTCATGGAGACCCGCGGCCGGTTTTTGTGGCCGCGTCACTGCTTTCTCAATGTAACTGAATAAACGGCAAAGGCGCCACAGGAAATATTTCTGTTTCCTGTGGCGCCTTTTCGATTAGGAGTAGTGCGACACACAAATCAGAAATCGCCACTCGCTTGAAAGTCGGTGCGCGGGAGAAGGGACACGCCAGGTCAGACGCGCCCGACTACCGACCACCGACTACCGACTACCAATCACCAATCACTGACCACTAACTACTAAATTACGGTCACACACTTTCCTCAAGTCTTTTATTTCTGCTATAATGCAGGTATCTTTTTCAAGGAGGTATTACTTATGAGAATTGATCGCGTAGATATCATCCGGGTACTGAACCCATTCAAGCATCCTTTCCAGACCAGCTTCACGAAATTTGAAAATCGTGACGCGCTGCTGGTAAAAATTTACTCCGAAGGCCTGGTGGGCTGGGGCGAGTGCAAGGCTTTCTATGGGCCATTCTACAATCCCGAAGACAATGGCACCGTTTTCCATATCCTGAAAAATATGATCATCCCCAAGATCCTGCATCAGGAAGTGGAGAGCCCGGAAAGCTTCATGAAGAGCTTCGAGTACATCAAAGGCAATCGCCTGGCCAAGGCTGCGGTGGAAAATGCGCTGTGGGAACTCATGGTGCAGCGCACCGGCAAATCCTTGAAGACATTGATCGGCGGTACCCAGAAGGAAATCAAAGTAGGCGTTTCCCTGGGCATTGAGAAGGATATCAATGTGCTTTTCAAGGAAATCTACCAGTACCTGGAACAGGGCTATCACAGAACGAAAATCAAAATCCATCCGGGCCGCGACATCGAAGTCATCAAAGCCATCCGCAAAGAATTCGGCGACATCCCTTTGACTGTCGATGCCAACTCTGCCTACACCCTGAAGGACCTGGACCTTTTCAAAGAAATGGATCAGTACCACCTGCAGTACATCGAACAGCCACTGGGCGAGGAAGACATCGTGGACCATGCGACATTGCAGAAAGCCATCGAGACGCCGGTGTGCCTCGATGAAAGCGTCGTCTCCTACGAAGCGGCAGAGGCAGCCATCCAGCTCGGCAGCTGCAAGGTCATCAATATCAAGTCCAGCCGCTGCGGCGGTGTGTATGAAGGGAAACGCATCCACGACCTGTGCATGCAGCACGGCATCCCCGTATGGTGCGGCGGCATGACCGAGCTCGGCATCGGCCGCGCCCAGAACGTCTCCTTCGCCAGCCTCCCGGGCTTCACCGAACTGGCTCACGACGTAGCCGCAGCGAACCGCTACTACGACGAAGACGTCACCAGCCCCATGGTAGACATCACAGACCGCTGCACCATCATCGTCCCCGATGACGATAACGACGTGCGCTACGAAGTGGACGAGAAACAGATCGACAAGATGGAAGCGGGCCACTGGATTTTCAAATAAGGCGGTGAAGCCCTCTTCCCTGAAGAGGGTGCCCGCAGGGCGGGTGATGCGGTTTAGTAGTCAGTGATTAGTGATTAGTAGTCAGGGCGCATTTGACTGCTATCTCATTGCGAACGATTACTGCTTAATGCGACGCCATTATCTAAAATCGTTCTTGAAATTTCTGCAAAGAGAAGAAAAGGAAATCTGAGAATAGGAAGCTATTCGCGGATTTCCTTTTCGCGCCTTTTGGAAATATTTCAAATGCGGTACTGTTTCAGTGCAAGGGAGTATATATGATAGAAGATATTCATTCAGAATTTGATTTAGACCGCTTAGTGGGGGAGGCCAAGGGCTATGTGCTTTTGGATCTGTGGGCGGCTTGGTGCCGGCCCTGCCAGGTCATGGCGCCGGCCATCGCAGCGGCGGAAGAGGCCTTTGAAGGAAAGCTCTCCATTTGCCGCATGGAAGTGGACGAGCTGGACGAGCTTGCTGAAGGTTTCCAGCTCCAGGGCGTCCCCACCTTCATCCTCTATAAAGATGGCGAAGAGAAAGGCCGCATCGTTGGCTATCGGCAGAAGGGGAAGTTTTTGGAGGAAATAGGGAAGTTGATGGGGGAAGCATAGTTAACTCCGGCAAAAGTGACTACGGAATGGGGTCAAGGTTCAGGGGGCAGGGGAGGTGCGGCGCACGAATCAGGAAGCGCCGCAAGTTTGGAAAGTCGGCGCGTTTAACTGCTGACTCACTACCGTGAACCGTTTACCGTGTAACCGTTAGAGGGTTCTTATACCGATAGCGAGCCTTCAGGCGATACACCTTTCGCACAAGAATTTATCGCCACACGGCTGTATGCACGGTAAACGGTTACATTGTAAACGGATAACGGTAGTGGGGAGAGAGGTGCGCGCGCTCCCATTTCCAAGCTCGCGCCGCTTTATAATTTGTGCGGCGCACCACCTCTTGACCCCTGAACCCTGACCCCTGAACCCATGCAGAAAAACTTTCGCGCGCTATTTGTCACTCAACTGGTATACTTGCAAGTTTCTAGCTGCTAGGTGCATTATCGATATGTACGCACTGGCGGCATTCGCACTAGCCCCGGGACCACCAAAGGAGAATATACAATGGCAGATAAGGTATTAGAACTTACGCATATCAATAAATATTTCGGCAAGAGTCATGTGATCAAAGACGTGAACCTTGCCTTTGAAAAAGGGGAGTTCATCACCTTCCTCGGGCCTTCGGGCTGCGGGAAGACGACGCTGCTCCGCATGATCGCCGGTTTCTATGAACCCGACGAAGGGGAAATCCTTCTCAATGGGAAAAATATCGAGCGCGTGCCGCCGTACAATCGCAATACCGCCATGGTATTCCAAGAGTACGCCCTTTTTCCCCACATGAATGTATTTGAAAATGTAGCCTACGGCCTCAAAGTGAAGCACAAGCCGGCGGCGGAAATCGAAAGCCGCGTGAAGGAAGCCTTGGCGCTCATGCAGCTCACCGGTATGGAGAAGCGTTTCCCAAACCAGATGTCCGGCGGCCAGCAGCAGCGCGTGGCGGTGGCGCGCGCGCTGGTGATGAATCCCGAGCTCCTTCTTCTCGATGAACCGCTGTCGAACCTGGACGCCAAGCTCCGCGAGAGCGTGCGCGTGGAGCTCCGCGACATCCAGCAGAAGATGGGCCTCTCCACCATCTACGTCACCCACGACCAGTCCGAAGCCCTCTCCATGTCCGACCGCATCGTGGTCCTGAAAGACGGCGTGGTGCACCAGGTGGGGACGCCGCAGGAAATCTATTTCCAGCCAAAGACCCCCTTCGTGGCAGACTTCATCGGCACCACGAATCTGATTTCCATCCAAGGCGAAGCGGGCAATCAGGTTTCCTATGGAAATATATCCTTCGCCTCCACCAATCCGGTGGAAGCGGGGCAGGAATACTGCGCCTCCATCCGCCCCGAAAGCACCAAGCTTGCCAAAGAAACAGAAGCGGGCCGCGTGAACCTTCCGGTGGAAATTCATAACCACATGTTCCTCGGCGAGAAGGTCAGATACTTCGTCACCGACAAGCTGGGCAAAGAGTGGATCGTGGACATGTTTGACACCGGCCGCACCATCCTCTCCGGCGCCTGCTACCTCTCCTTCACCGCCGACCGGGCGTGGGTGATCTAAGGGGGGATAAGACGCTATGGCTGTAAGTGAGGGGGGAGGAGGGCGGAGTGGTGGTGCGGCGCACAAATTAAGAAGCGCCGCATATATAAGGGCGAAGCCCACTGCTTTTACCCTCTTCCTCTGGAAGGGGGAGGGCCCGAAGGGCGGGGGTTGGCTTAGCATACCTGCTTCCCCACTGCCGTGAACCGTTCACCGTGTAACCGTTAACCGCGCATTTTGCCGCTTGCGAGCCGTGGAGCAATAAGCTCTTGCACAGAAGGTGCATCGCATCACGGCTCGCTATCAGTAAAAGAGCCGGTTAACGGTTACACGGTGAACGGATAACGGTAGTGGGGAGAGAGGTAAACGCGTTTACCTGTTTCGAAACTCGCGCCGCTTTATGAATTGCGCGGCGCACCACCACTCCTCACTCCTCACTCCTCATTTCAAAAAAGGAGTCCCTATGCTGGAATCATTGAAAGAAGAAGTATGCCGCGCGAATTTGGAACTGCCGCGGCGCGGCGTGGTGCTCTACACCTGGGGCAACGTGAGTGGCATCGATCGAGAGAAAGGCCTCGTAGTCATTAAGCCCTCCGGCGTCTCCTACGACGACATGGCGCCATCGGACATGGTGGTGGTGGATCTCGCCGGCCGCGTAGTGGAAGGGCATCTCCGTCCCTCCTCCGACACGCCGACCCACCTCTACCTCTACCGCGCGTTTCCGCAAATCGGCGGCGTGGTGCACACCCACTCCACCCATGCCGTGGTCTTCGCCCAAGCGGGACAGGACATCCCCGCCCTTGGCACCACCCATGCGGACTATTTCTATGGCCCCGTGCCCGTGAGCCGCGCACTGACTGAGGACGAAGTCAAAGAAGCCTACGAAGAAAATACCGGGAAAGTCATCGCGGAAACCTTCGCCCAAAGACAACTGGATCCCGCCGCCGTGCCGGGGATCCTCGTCAGAAATCACGGCCCCTTCACCTGGGGCAAAACTCCGGCGGAAGCCGTCTATCACAGCGTGGTGCTCGAAGAAATCGCCGAGATGGCCTGGAAGACATTATTGCTGAATCCCGCCGCGAGCCTTGATGCGTTCGTGCTGGAGAAACATTACCAAAGAAAACATGGCCCCTATGCGTACTATGGGCAGAAATAACAAAAGAACGCGCCGGAAGGTGCGTTCTTTTGCTTTGCTTTGGTAATTGGTAATCGTTGGCCTCCGCGCGCATACCTGCTTTATCATAGCTTTGAGCGAGGAGCTTGGAGCTCCTAAGCCCGCCCCACGAGACAATGGCAAAGCAGTCAGATGCGCTCTGCCTACTGGCGCTACTGCTAAGCGCATCCGCTGACTCTGGGAAAGCTCCAAGCTCCAAGCTGAAGGCTCAAAGCTATGAGGAAGCAGGCAAACGCGCGAAGGCCACCGGTCACCGATATGCCTATCAGTAAGCCAATCCGTTCTCTTTGGCGATCTTTTTGATTTCCTCGGCGGACAAATTGGTAACGTCGGCTACATCGCGAATGGGGTAGCTCTTTTTCAAAAGCTTGACAGCCATTTCGAGAATCGCGGTTGTTTTTCCTTTTGCGAGGCTTTCTTCTACTGCAATTTCCTTTGCCCGTGCGTCATCCCATTTGAAATTAACCATGTCGTACACCTCTCTTTCGTTTCTCTTGAAAAAATGAGCCATCAGGTCATGACTCTTGCAATATCGAATGGCGGCCTTTACGGCAGTGAAAAGGGATTTTCCCTTCGCTTGCTCAAGCCGGACTTGATGCACGAAGGTGCTATAGGCCAAAAGCTCCTGGCAGGAATTTAGTAAATCCTTTCCTTTGTCATAGTTGATGTTGTAGCACTTCACCGTAAGCTCCATGGCGTTGCCCGGCTGGGCGAAGGAGTCGGAGAGCTTCAGCTCTTGGAAATCGGGGATATCAGCGGTCCCGTTATAGAGTACATAAAATTCCGGCGTCGGTATTTTCACCAGCGTGCTGCGGTAAATCATGTCGAGGTCCACGAAATTTCGGTACAGCTTCGATAGATACCAAAAGAAGCGGAGCGGCATGTTTGGATTCCAAGTGGACTGGTGCTCTATGAGAATGATCAGTCGATTTCCTATGCGGAAACTGATGTCATTCTTTACGTCGTTCATGAATACGCCGCGCAGGGTATTCAAGTGGATGTCTTTCTCCGACACATTCTCTCCCGAGAGGGCCCGGTACAAGTGGGCCAGCCTTCTCTTGTCTTTGAAAATCGTGCGGAAGAGAGAGTCTTTGTAGGTCTTCTTCGTGTCCATGGCATCACCTTCTTTTCTGATTCCATTATAGCAAAAAAAGAAAAGGGGGGGAATATTTAGTAGTCGGTAGTGGGGAAGCAGTTAGATGCGCTGATAGCTATCTCCATCTCTTCAAGCGTCTCGTGGGGCGAGCTTACCAGCTCTAAGCTCAAAGCTATGGGGAAGCAGCCAGACGCGCAGGACCACCGACCACTAAATCAACCATCATCCGGCCTAACGGCCACCTTCTTCCCGAAGAAGGCAAGCAGGTATCGGCTCGCTTCCGCTAAATGCGTCCTGATCACTAATCACTGATCACTGATCACTAAACCTATAGCGCCAATCGGTATATATTTTCCAGATCCTTAGCTGTGAGGGACACGAAGCCGGGGATGAGGCCCTCTTTATTTCCTTTCCAAGCGATGGTTTTCTCTGCCATTTCGGCAAAGTGGGTGTCGTCGATGCCGATGTCTGAGAGACGGGAGGCGAGGGCGAGATTTTTTTTGAAAAATTTGGCCAGCTTCTTGATGCCTTTCTTGGCGATGGCGATGTCGCTTTTGCCTTTGGGTTTGACGCCCATGACGTTTACGGCGAATTGGGCGATCTTGGGGGTGGTGTCTTCATTCAGCACGTAGGTGAGGAAGGCGGGGGTGAGGATGGCCAGGCCCAGTCCGTGGGTGATGCCATAGATGGCGGAGAGTTCGTGCTCGATGCCGTGGCAGGTCCAGGCGACGTGGTGGCCGCGGTCGATGTAGTTGTTGATGGCCCAGGAGGCGGTCCACAGGAGGTTTGCCCGCGCTTCTTCGTTATTTCCATCGGCCATGGCGATGGGGGCGTAGTGGATGACGGAGCGCATCATGGCTTCTATGAATCCGTCGGTGGCTTCGAATCCTTTTTCCAAATTGAAATAGACTTCCATCAGGTGGGAGAGGATGTCGGCGGATCCGGCGGCGGTCTGGAAGGCGGGGACGGTGTAGGTGAATTCGGGGCAGAGGAAGGAAATCTTCGGCCGAAGGGCTTCGGTGGTCCAGCCGTATTTCTCCTGGGTCTTAGGGTTCGTGATGACGCAGCAGGCATTCATCTCGGAGCCGGTGGAGGCCATGGTGGGGATGGCGATGAGGGGAAGAGCGGCGGGGATCTGGGCGCGGCCCTTGATGAGTTCCCAAGGGTCCGCCTGGTAGGGGACGCCGCCTGCGATGGCTTTGGCGGCGTCGATGACGCTGCCGCCGCCTGCGGCGATGATGAGGTCGAGCTTTTCTTTGCGGCACAGTTCGATGCCACTGCGGATGTCCTGAATTTCCGGATTGGGCTTCACGCCGGCAAAGGAGTAGCCTGTGAGTCCGGCGGCTGCGATTTCTTCAGAAATCTTGTCAAAGAGTCCGCTCTTATGGATGGACTCGCCGCCGCAGACGAGAAGCACGCGGCTCCCGTACTTGGGCAGCTCTTCGCGGAGGCGTTCAAGGCTTCCGTTTCCGAAATATATTTTCGTGGGGTTGTGGTAGGTGAAGTTGGGGATCATGGTATCACTCCTTGATTTACGCTATCGGGTTAGTGATCAGTGATCAGTGATTAGTGATCAGGGCGTCAGTTTTCGCTGCTGGGCGGTATCGACTCAGTGGTCAGTGATTAGTGACCAGGGCGTCAGTTTTTGCTGCTAGGCGGTATCGACTCAGTGGTCAGTGAT
>CAVEMF010000047.1:0-9657 GCA_963616715.1 Ruminococcus bromii
TATGCGCCTACGGCGCATTTCTATCCGGCGCTATCGCGCGACCCTTCTCCAAGGGTCTACTCATGTAGGGCTAGACCAACAAACAGCCTTGCGCCTCAGCATGAAGTCCTTAGCCTAATACCATTTCTTGGAGATGGGAGTCCGGCAGAAGGATTTCCCCATGAGACACAATCAGCAGTAGCGGAAAGCATGCTTACTGCCTCCTTCCGCCCTCACCACCAGTCATCCTGAGCGAAGTCGAAGGATCTATCATCGATAGCCGAAAGCATGCCCACCGCCACCAATGCCAAACGCGTCCTGACTACCGACTACCGACTACTAAAATTGAGCCAGAAATCGCCCATTTCTTTGAAAATCTGTTACAATAGAAAAAAGAAAAAGACTGGCCTTCGAGGACATCCTCGAAGCGCTGTAGCACATAGGAGGATGCAGCATGATCACAGGGGCGATCAAGAATAAGGTAGATAAGATCTGGACAGACATCTGGGCCGGCGGGATGACGAATCCTTTGACCGTCATCGAGCAGCTCACATACTTGATGTTCATCCGCTCGCTGGATGAGAAGGAGCTGGACAATGAGCGCTTCGAGCACATGAGCGGCGAAAAGGTGCCGAAGATTTTCCCCCAGACGCCGGGCGGGCAGGCCATGCGGTGGAGCCGATTCAAGAACGACGCGGCCCAGGACATCTACGCCGTCATGTCACAGAAAATTTTCCCGGCCATCAAAGCCATGAAAGACGGGCGGCTGCCGGAAATCGACGCAGAAGGGAAACCCATCTGGGTAGACGGCGCAGTGAAGGGGGAGGCCGAGGACGCCACGGCCTTCGGGCGATACATGAAGGATGCCGCCTTCCTCATCCCCACGCCCCAAGTCTTGCAGAAGGTCATCACCGGCCTCGACGATCTCTATGAGCATGACATCGCGGAAATGGATATGCAGGGAGATCTCTATGAATACATGCTGGGGAAATTGCAGACCGCCGGACGAAATGGCCAATTCCGCACGCCGAAGCACATCCGCGACATGATGGTGGAGCTCCTCGCGCCTACGCCGTCGGACTCGATCTGTGATCCTGCCTGTGGGACAGCCGGATTTTTGGTCAGCGGTGCCGAATTTATCCGCAAGCACTACGAAGACACCATGACTAGCGACGAGTGGGCCCACTTCCAAGGGCCGGCCTTCTCGGGCTTTGACACCGACCGCACCATGCTTCGCATCTCGGCTATGAATCTCATGCTTCACTCCATCACCCATCCCGACGTGGACTACAAGGACAGCGTGTCGAAGCAGAATGACATCACAGAGAAATACTCCATCTGCCTGGCCAATCCGCCATTCAAAGGCACGGTGGACGAGGAAAGCATCCATGACAATCTGAAAGCCATCACCAATACGAAAAAGACAGAGCTCCTCTTCCTGGCGCTCTTCCTTCGCATGCTGAAGAAGGGCGGCCGCTGCGCCTGCATCGTCCCGGATGGCGTGCTCTTCGGCTCCTCGAAGGCCCACAAGTCCATCCGCAAGGAGCTCGTAGAGAATCACCAGCTCCAGGCGGTGATCTCCATGCCCTCGGGGGTCTTCAAGCCCTACGCCGGCGTATCCACCGCGGTGCTCCTCTTCACCAAGACCGGTGCCGGCGGCACAGACAAGGTGTGGTTCTACGACATGAAGGCCGATGGCCTGAGCCTCGACGACAAGCGCTCGCCGGTCGCGGAGAATGACATCCCTGATATCATCCATCGCTTCCATCACCTGGAGGAGGAGACCGCGCGGCAGCGCACGGACCAAAGCTTCCTGGTGCCCAAGGAGGAAATCGTAGGAAATGGCTACGACCTCTCCATCAATAAGTACAAGAAGACCGAGTACATCCCCATCGAGTACCCGCCTACCGCAGACATCTTGGACGACCTGGACACCTTGGAAAAGGAAATCGCGACAGGCTTGGCGGAGCTGAGGGGGATGCTATGAGTATGATGAGAGTGACCCTTGGTGATGTATGTAAAAAAGCAAGCTCAGGCATTGCGCAAAAAGAGTTAGAAGGAAATGAAGGACAATATCCGATTTATGGGGCCAGCGGATTTATAAAAAATATCAACTTCTACCATCAGGAAGAGCCATACATTGCGATTGTGAAAGATGGTGCAGGCATTGGTCGCACCATGCTTTTGCCGGCAAAGTCTTCCGTGATTGGTACCATGCAGTATATTTTGCCTAAAGAAGATAAGGACATAGATTTGGAGTATTTATACTATGCCATCGTGTCCATGAACTTGGGGAAATATTTCAGCGGGGCAACCATTCCTCATATCTACTTCAAGGATTATCAAAAAGAGCCTTTAAATTTACCGGATATACATGAGCAGAGACACATAGCAGGGATTTTAAAACGGATCGATACCCTCATCTCCAAGCGCCGGGAGCAGCTGGCCAAGCTGGATGGCCTCGTGAAGGCGCGGTTTGTGGAGATGTTTGGGGATCCGGTTTCTAATTCACAGAGACTACCAGAGGCTATATTACCTGAAATTGGAGAGTTTGGTCGCGGGGTTTCTAAGCATAGACCAAGAAACGATCCAAAGTTATTGGGGGGAAAATATCCACTTATCCAAACAGGGGATGTTGCAGCATCTGATCTTTATATAACAAATTACGCTAGTACTTATTCAGAACTTGGGCTAGCTCAGAGTAAAATGTGGAAAAAAGGAACGCTTTGTATTACGATAGCTGCTAATATCGCCAAAACAGCAATTTTAAATTTTGATGCTTGCTTTCCTGATAGCGTAGTTGGCTTCATGGCTAACGAGAAAGCCAATAATATATATGTTCACTATTGGTTTTCTTTTTTTCAGCGGATTTTGGAGGCGCAAGCGCCAGAGTCAGCACAAAAAAATATAAATCTGAAAATTTTGAGTGAGATAAAAGTTATTTGTCCACCTAAGGAGTGTCAGCAGCAGTTTGCGGATTTCGTTTCCCAGGTGGATAGGTCCAAGGCGGCGGTGGAGAGGAGTCTTGCGTCGCTGGAGATGCTGAAGAGGTCTTTGATGCAGCAGTATTTCGGATAGGAGGCGGAGGAGATGGCGAATTTTGATTTCCTGAAGGGCTCTTTGCAGTATGCCATGTTTGCTCACGCGGCCATCGAGGCGGAGCGATTCTATGGGGCTTCGCCGGCCATGTGTGCTGTCGGCTGCCGCAAGGCTTTGGAGCTTTCGGTGAAGTGGGTCTATGCGGCGGACGAGACATTGGAGATGCCTCGCAATGATAATATCCAGTCTCTCATCCATGAGCCCGGTTTCCGTTGGGCGGTAGATAAGAATGTGTGGCGCGGATTTCAATATATCATCAGCGTGGGCAATCGGGCGGTGCATACCGATGAGGTGATAGAGAAGGATGCAGCCATGACTTGCCTGTGGAATCTCTTTGATTTCATCCAGTGGATCGATTATTGCTATGGGGAGGACTACGCAGAGCGCCGGTTCAGCGAGAAGCAGGTACCCACAGAGAAAGTGGCTGTGGATACGAAGCGGATCCAGGAGGCCGAGAGTCTTCTCACGGCGAAGGCGGCGGAGCTGGAGAAGCTGAAAAAGCAGGTGGCCGAGCTTTCGGCGAAGTATACGGCGGAGAAGGAGAAGCATAAGGAGGAGCGCCACTACGATCCGCCGGATCTGCCGGAGTGGAAGACGCGCAAGCTCTACATCGATGAGGATATGAAGGAGATGGGCTGGCGTCTCACCGGGCCGGATGCGAATGTGGCCGTAGAGTATGCGGTGGATGGCATGGGCGAGGCCGGAGAGCGGGGCTACTGTGACTATGTGCTCTTCGGGAAGGATGGGCTGCCTCTCGCCGTGGTGGAGGCGAAGCGGACGGCGAAGGATCCCCAGAGCGGGCGCAAGCAGGTGATGCTCTACGCCGATGCGCTGGAGAGAAAGTTTGGCCGCCGGCCGATGATGTATACCACCAATGGCTTTGAGACTTATTTCTGGGATGACCAGGCAGGCCCGCAGCGGATGGTGAGTGGGATTTCCAGCCAGGATGATCTGCAGAAGGTGATGAATCGACGGGGCCAGGTGGCGGATCTCCTGACGCTTCCCATCGATGATGCCATCACGGATCGGTACTACCAGAAGGCGGCCATCCGCGCGGTGTGCGAGGAGGCGCAGCGGGGCGTGCGCAAACATCTCCTGGTCATGGCCACCGGCACGGGGAAGACCCGCACGGCGGCGAGCCTCACCGATGTGCTGAGCCGAGGCAAGGCGGTGACGAATGTGCTCTTCCTGGCGGATCGCACGGCGCTGGTGAAGCAGGCGAAGGATGATTTCAAGAATTATTTGCCCCATATGTCTTTGTGCAATCTGTGTACGAATAAAGAGGATCGGGATGCGCGGATCGTATTCTCCACGTATCCGACCATGATGAATGCCATCGATGAGGCGCGGACGAAGGATGGCACGCGGCTTTTCACGCCGGCGCATTTCGATCTCATCATCATCGATGAGAGTCATCGGAGCATTTTCAAAAAGTATCGGGCCATTTTCGAGTATTTCGACGCCATCCTGGTAGGCCTCACGGCGACGCCGAAGCTGGATGTGAATCACAATACCTATGATTTCTTCGGGCTGGAGCATGGTGTGCCGACCTATGCCTATGACTATGAGACGGCGGTGTACCAGGACCATGTGCTGGTGCCTTACTATAATTATGAGGTGAAGACGAAATTCCTGTCCGAGGGGATCCGCTATGAGGATCTGTCCGATGAGGATAAGGAGCGGTATGAGGATGATTTCATCGAGGATGGAGTGCTGCCGGAATTCATCCCTTCGGCGCAAATGAATCAGTTCATTTTCAATGGGCCTACGGTGGATGCGGTGCTCGAGGACTTGATGGAGCGGGGCATCCGCGTGTGCGGCGGCGATCGCATCGGCAAGACTATCATCTTTGCGCAGAACAAGAAGCATGCGGAATTTATCCTCCATCGGTTCAATGCGCTGTACCCGGAGTGCAAGGGGCTTTTTGCCCAGCGGGTGGTGTGCGATGATAGCTATGCCCAGTCGGTGATCGATGATTTCAAGCAGCCGGAGAAGCCGCCATATATCGCCGTGTCGGTGGATATGATGGATACGGGCATCGATGTGCCGGAGTGTGTGAACCTGGTCTTTTTCAAAAGGGTCCGGTCGAAGGCGAAGTTCTGGCAGATGATCGGCCGCGGGACCAGGCTCTGTAAGGATCTCACTTGCCTCGATCAGATCGATGGCGAGTACACGGGGAAGAAGCGTTTCCTGATTTTTGATTATTGCGGGAACTTTGAGTATTTCCGTGAGCACCAGGAGGGCTTCAGCGCCGCGGAGGCAAAGACCCTTTCGGAAAATATTTTCGGAAAGCAGGTGCGGCTGATTTCCCTCTTGCAGGAGGCTATCTATGGCGATGAGGACTGTCAGGCTTGGCGGGATGAGCTGGTGAAGACTTGCGTCTCTGAAATCGCGGCGCTGAATCGGGAGCTGGTCTCGGTGAAGCTGAAGCTTCGGTATGTGGAGAAGTACAAGGAGGCCGCTGCCTTTGCGACCTTGGGCGAGGAAGGCAAGGAGGAGCTCCTGCAGCAGGTGGCGCCGCTCATCCGCCTGCGGGACAGCGATGAATTGGCGAAGCGTTTCGATAATTTCATGTATGGCATGATGCTCTCCTATGCAGAAGGATTGCCGACTTTCAAATCGGCTAGGAATCAGCTTTGCACCTTGGCGAAAGACTTGGAGGAGAAGGCTAATATCCCGCAGGTGAAGGAGAAGCTCTCTTTCATCCGTGAGGTGAATACCGATGCCTTCTGGGCCGAAGGGGATGTGCGTTCTTTCGAGAAGGCGAGGGTGGAGCTTCGGGAGCTCATCAAGTTCCTGGATACCGGAAAGAGCAGAGCGCCGATCATCACGACGCTGACGGATCCGACTATCGAGACCCACGAAGGCCTTACCATGGAGCCTTTCTCTGACTTTGAGGACTACAAGAAAAAGGTGAATCGCTATATCGGCGAGCACGGAAATACCATAGCCATCCATAAGCTGACTCACAATATCCCGCTGACCAAGGGGGACTATCAGGAGCTAGAGCGGATCCTCACTAGCGAATTGGGCAGCCGGGAGGATTATATACGAGAGTATGGCGATACGCCCTTCGGCCTCCTGGTGCGGCAGATCGGGAAGCTGGACCACGAGGCGGCCATGCAGGCGTTCTCCCGGTTCATCAATGATGAGTCACTGAATCAAAGACAGATTGAGTTCCTTCACAAAATCATTCGCCACATAGAGCAGAATGGATATATGGAGAAGGGCGAGCTGCTGCGGGCGCCTTTTGATAAACCTTTCAGCTTCATGAAGCTCTTCGGCGGACAGCTGGGAAGCGATATCATGGCGGTCATCTCGGAAATCAAGGACAACGCCACCCACATCGCCGGGTAAGGAGCGCTATTAAGTTAAGGGGGATATGCCAGGGTTAGCATTGATTTGTTAGTCTGGCCCTACGAGAGTAGACCCTTCTCCAAGGGTCTACTCATGGAGGGCTATGGCAACAAATCGACGCGTACCCTTGCCATAAAATCCTTAACTTAACAGCATTACTCACCCGAGACGCCAGTAGACGTGGAGTCTCGCTAACTATGGCCACAATTCTTTTAGGCGTCTCGTGGGGCGAGCTTACCAGCTCCAAGCTCCAAGCTCCAAGCTATGAGGGAGCAGGTACTCGCGTCCGACCACCGACCACTGACTACTATTAGGCATCACCCGCCCTGGGGGCACCCTCTTCAGGGAAGAGGGCATGGCGCGTCCTTATCCCCTGTCCCTTATCCCTTGTTCCACAAAATTTTCTTGACAAAAGTCCCGAAGGAGACTATAGTATTTCCATACATGTGATGACAGAGACATGATGAGCCTTTTCTTCATGCAAAGAGAGTCTGCATTTGGTGGGAGCAGATGATGAGTGAGGCGCGTTACCGCTCTTGAGCAGGAGGATCGAAGTCCTCCCGGATGGTCTCGTTACCAGACCGACAAGTGGAGCATTGCTCCGATTTGGGTGGAACCACGGAATTGAACTTTCGTCCCTTAGGGGATGGAAGTTTTTTTATTTTCAGAAATTGGATTTTCTGCGACTGTCCCAACAGATGGAGATCCGGTTTCTGCAAGAGAAAGGAAGATATTATGATTACCATTCGTCTCAAAGACGGAAAAGAAAAGGAATTTGAAAGTGCTATTTCCTTGGGAGACGCTGCGAAAGCGATTTCCAATAGCCTCGGCAAGAATGCTGTCGTAGCGAAGGTGAATGGCGAGCTCACCGACCTGCGCGATCCGGTGGTAGACGGTGCGGAAGTGGAATTCTTCACCAAAGAAGATCCGGAAGGCCTCTTCACTCTTCGTCACACCGCTTCCCATGTGATGGCCCAGGCCATCCAGCATCTGTTCCCGGGCGTGAAGTTTGCTATCGGCCCGGCTATCGATGATGGTTTCTACTATGATTTGGACTCTGAACATGTATTCAGCCAGGAAGATTTCGCTGCCATCGAAAAAGAAATGGCAAAGATTTGCAAGGAAAATATTCCGCTGGTGAAGAAGGTACTGCCCCGCGAGGAAGCGCTCCAGTATTTCAAAGACAAAGGCCAGGACTACAAAGTCATGCTCATCGAAGACCTGCCGGAAGAGGAAACCATTTCCCTCTACGAACAGGGCGACTTCACTGACCTCTGCGCCGGCCCGCATATGAAGAACACCGGCAAGGTGAAAGTCTTCAAGCTGATGACCGTAGCCGGTGCTTACTGGCGCGGCGATGCAAAGAACAAAATGCTGCAGCGTATCTACGCTACCGCTTTCTACAACAAGGAAGATCTGGATCATTTCCTCTTCGTCCGTGCAGAAGCAGAAAAGCGCGATCACAGAAAACTGGGCAAGCAGCTGGATCTCTTCTCCTTCCATGAAGAAGGCCCGGGCTTCCCGTTCTTCCATCCGAAGGGCATGCACCTGCGCAATGCGCTGATGGAATACGAAAGAGTGCTCTTCAAAGAATTCGGCTATGTAGAAATCATGACCCCGGTGATCCTGTCCAAGAAGCTGTGGCTCCAGTCCGGCCATTGGGATCACTACAAAGAAAATATGTACTTCACCCAGATCGATGAAGAAGACTATGCGATCAAACCGATGAACTGCCCCGGCGGAATCCTGTACTACAAGACCCAGCAGCGTTCTTACAGAGATCTCCCCATGCGCGTCGGCGAATTCGGCCTGGTACATCGTCACGAATTGAAGGGCGCTCTCCACGGCCTCTTCCGCGTCCGTTGCTTCACCCAGGACGATGCACACATTTTCATGACCCAGGACCAGATGAAGGAAGAAGTCATCAAATGTATGGCTATGTACCAGAAGATGTACGGCGTCTTCGGTCTGGAATTCCATGTAGAACTCTCCACCCGTCCGGAAAACTCCATGGGCAGCGATGAACTGTGGGAAATCTCCACCAATGCACTCCGCGAAGCCATCGAAAAGACCGGCGTACCGTACCAGATCAATGAAGGCGACGGCGCATTCTATGGCCCGAAACTGGACTTCCACGTACAGGACTCCCTGGGACGTACCTGGCAGTGCGGCACCATCCAGATGGATATGCAGCTGCCGGAACGCTTCGACGTGAACTATGTGGGTGAAGATGGTGAAAAACACAGAGCTGTCATGCTGCACCGTGCCGGCTACGGCTCCCTGGAACGTTTCATCGGCATCCTCATTGAACACTTCGCCGGCGCTTTCCCGGTATGGATCGCTCCGGTACAGGCGAAGATCATCCCTGTCACCGAAAAGAATCTGGACTATGCGAAATCCATCGCCGGTGCCATGGCTGAATCGAACCTCCGCGTAGAAGTAGAAGAAGCAAATGAAACCCTGGGCTACAAGATCCGCAAGGCCCAGATGGAAAAGGTACCGTATATGATCATCGTCGGCGATAAGGAAATGCAGAACCACACCATCACCGTCAGAAGCCGCAAGGACGGGGATCTGGGCAGCACCATGCTCCCCATGTTCGTAGCAAACCTGATCCGTCAGATCAAAGAACGGGAAAACTGATATGGCCTATCGGGAATATCAAAGTGCTGATGTAGGCCGCGCGGCGCTCCGCATGTCTCTCACGGAAACAAGAGCCGACGAGAACGAGCTCCGCGAAAAGCTGGCCAAAGAAGGCATCCGCGCTGTGGCTGTAAACTTTGGCGGGAAATTCTTGGATATCCTTCCGAAAATTTTCGAATCCGCCATCGTGGCCGCTCAGCGCCAGCACGTCATCTCCGACACCCACGTAGGCGACGGCTCTGTGGTGGGGGCGGTAGAGTCCGCCATCGAGCAGATCAAGCCCATGGCCATCGGCATGAACGTAGGCGGCAAGATCGGCATCGCCCGCTGGAAGGAGCACCTCTGCGTAGCCATCTTCATCGGCGTAGGCGTCCTCCATTTCAATGAAGTGAATGTAGGCATGGCCCATAGGGTCCTGAGAAACGATTTGCCGGAATAAAATATTTGTGGAAGAAACCTGTATGAGAAATCATGCGGGTTTCTTTTTTGCGTGGGGTTTAGTGATCAGTGATTAGTGATTAGTGATTAGGACGCATTTGAAGCCAGTGCATACATAGAGATGACACCGATATGTATGTA
>CAVEMF010000048.1:0-9438 GCA_963616715.1 Ruminococcus bromii
GCAATAGCGAGTCGTGGAGCTATATACTTTTTCGTAAGAGCTTATCGCTCTAGGGCTCGCTACTGTTAGCATGCCGGTGAACGGTTATACGGTGAACGGTTCGCGGTAGTGGGGAAGCAGTCAAACGTGTCTCCTTATTTCAAAGCTCGCGCCGCCATACGAATTGATGCGGCGCACCTCCCCTTGCCCCTTGACCCCTGACCCCTGACCCCTATACCTAGTCCGCTTCGCTCTGTATAATAAAGAAAAACCACTCGAAAGGAGTATCCCATGTCCCACACTACCCTCTTCTTCCCGGAAGCCACCGGCGCGAACGACTCGCCGATCCCGCTCTATGTGTATCGCCCCGCCGCCTGGCGGGAGACGGATCCCATCTTTATTGCCTTCTCGGGCTTCAACCGCAACGCCGCCGGATATATCCGAAGGCTCGCCGCGCCGGCCGAGACCTATCGCATGCTGGTGGTGTGTCCTGATTTCACCGCCGAGAAATACCCCGGCGCCGCGTGGTACCAAGAGGGCCACATGATCGACAGCGATGACGTGGGCGGCGTGATCCAGCCAAAAGAGAGCTGGACCTTCTCTGCCGTGGACCGGCTCACGGAATGTATCCGCCGCGAAATGAAATCGGAGGGGCCCATTTTCCTCTTCGGCCACTCCGCCGGCGGGCAGTTCATGCATCGCTACAGCCTCTTCGCCGAGCACCCCACCGCTGACGCGATCCTTTGCGGCAACTCCGGCTGGTTCACCATGCCCGATCGGGAGATCCCCTTCCCCTACGGCCTCGGCGGCCTTCCCTACACGGACGCAGAGCTTGCCCGCGCGCTTTCAAGAAATGTGGTGCTCTTCATGGGCGGCGATGATATTTCCAGAAAGAAACCCTTCCGCGACACCCCCGAGGCCGACGCCCAGGGCCTCAATCGCATGGAGCGCTGCAACAATTATTTCCACCAGGCCGAAGCCGAGGCCCATCACCTATCCGTCCCCTTCCACTGGCAATACGCCGTCATAAAAGGCGCCGCCCACCAGGGTGGGAAGATGGCAGAAGGGGCGATGGAGTGGATTAGGAACTATCGAGTTTAAGACAAATGCATGAAAGTGAGGAGTTAGGAGTGAGAAGTGAGGAGTGGTGGTGCGCCGCATCAAATTAGAAAGCGGCGCAAGTTTTAAAACTGAGCAAACGCATTTGGCTGCTTCCCCACTACCGTGAACCGTTTACCGTATAACCGTTCACCGGTATGCTGACGGCAGCGAGCCATGGAACGATAAGCTCTTACGAAAAAGTATATGGCTCCACGGCTCGTTATTGCTAAAAGAACCGGGAAACGGTTACACGGTTCACGGTTCACGGCAGTGGGGAAGCAAGGAAGCGCGCTGACTTTCCAAACTTGCGGCGCTTCTTAACTTGTGCGCCGCGCCACCACTCCTCACTCCTCACTCCTCACTTTCAGCATTTCCCTTGCTCCCCTCCCCCGCCCCCTGTATAATAGAAATTGCAGAAAAGAAATCGTTATCCATGGAGGACATCATATGAGAGGCGGAGACGCGGACGAATTTATTGATTTTATGAACGAAGGCGAGGCTTCGGTGCGCTGCAAGAGCTACGTGTATCGCTTCTCGGGACTTCGGTACAATTCCGGCCGGGGCATGTATCGCATCAGCATTGAGAAATATCGCTTCACCAAGGAACCTTTCGAGGAATTTATGGAGCTGGTGTATCACTACGAGTCCGACGACGCAGAGGATGTGCTGAACCATCTCTGCGAAGATCTCCTGTGGGACGGGAAAAGCTTCTATGATTTGGAAAAGGCACTGACTTGGATCGATTGGTAACTGAAAAGCCGCAGGCGCGAAGATGGCGCTTGCGGCTTTTATTTTTTTGTATAAGGCATTCTTTGTGAAAGTGAGGAGTGAGGAGTGAGAAGGGAGGAGTGGAGGTGCGCCGCATCAAATCAGAAAGCGGCGCGAATTTTGAAAGCGGGAAATCCACTTTGCTGCTTCCCCACTACCGTGAACCGTTTACCGTATAACCGTACACCGCGCATACTAACGGCAGCGAGCCGCAGAGCGATAAGCTCTTACACTGACAAGTATATCGCTCCATGACTCGCTATCGGTAAAAGAGCCGGTAAACGGTTACACGGTAAACGGATAACGGTAGTGGGAAAGCAGCCAAATGCGTTTGTCCATCTCAAAACTCGCGGCGCTTTATGAATTGTGCGCCGCACCACCACTCCTCACTCCTCACTCCTAACTTCTCCCTTATTCCAAGCAACAAAAAAGCAGCCTTTCGGCTGCTTCTTTCCATTTAGTCCTGGGGACGGATGACGACGTATCTGTACGGTGCTTCGCCTTCGGATTCGGTGACCACGCTGTGGTCGTCCTGGAGGGCCAGGTGAATGATGCGGCGTTCGCCAGCGGCCATCGGTTCGAGGCGGACCTCTTCGCCGGTGCGTTTCACCTTGCCGGCCAGTCTCTTAGCCAAAGCTTCGAGGGTGTCCTGGCGGCGTTCTCTGTAGTTTTCTACATCGAGAAGTACGAAATAGTGGTGGCGGAAGGATTTCCCGGCAGCCAGGTTTGTCAGGTACTGGAGAGCGTCCAGGGTCTGGCCGTGCTTACCGATGAGAATCCCCAAGCCATCGCCGCAAAGGTTGATGTGGATCCTCTCCTCATTCATCATGCATTCCATGGTGACGGAAAGGCCCATGCCTTTGAATACGCCGGCGAGGAATTCCTTCGCTTCATCAGCGGTCTTCTTCTGCTCTTCGGCATCAAAGCCTGCTTCTTCGCGAGCCGGTTTCTCTTCGGCTGCGGTTGCTGCTTCTACAGGTACTTCTTCAGCGGGAGCCGGCGCCTCTTCTACGGGAGCCGCTTCTTCTGCCGGAGCCTCTTCGGACAGAGCCGGTGCTTCTTCGGCGGGAGCGGGAGCTTCTACCGGAGCCGGGGTCATGGCGATTTCTTCTACGGCCGGTTCTTCATCAGGCGCGGAAATATCGACCACTGCCATTTTCTTATGGAACATACCAAAGAGGCCGGCGGAGGGCTGCTCTACCACATGGACGATCGCTTCTGCGCGGCTGATGCCGAGCTGTTCTAAGCCCTGCTCAACGGCACCTTCGATTGTTTTTGCTGTGATTCTGACTGTTCTCATTTTTCATCAGCCTCCCCGGTTTTTGGCTTTTCACTTGCCGCCTCTTCGGCGTCTTTTACAGGAGAAGCCTCTGCCTTCGGGGCTTCGTTGTTTTCTTTGTCAGCGTCATCGGCCGGTTTCTTCACGACCTTCTTGATGACTTTCTTGCGGATAATTTTTTTCTTCTTTGCTTCGACTGCCTGCGGTTGATTTTCACCATGGACAGTCAAGGTGCCTTTGGACGGAGATTTTCCGAAAAGGCGTTCCTTCATTTCTCCGCGATACATGATGGTCTGCTGCACCAGCTGGTACAGGTTGCAGACGATCCAGTAAATGACCAGGCCACTCGGGAAATTGAGGGACATCCAGCCAATCATGACAGGCATCATGAGAAGCATGGTCTTCTGATTGCTCGGAGCGTCCTTCGGCGTGGTCTGCCAGGAAATAATGAAGGTGGAAGCTGCAGAGAGGATCGGCAGGAGATAGGTATCATCCGGTACTGCCAGACTTTCCAGCCACAGGAAACTTTCGTGGGCCGGGTCGTAAGCAAATCCCTGCAGCGCATAGTAAATGGAAACCAGGAACGGCATCTGAATGAAAAGCGGCAGACAACCGGAGAGCGGAGACGCTCCATTTTCCTTGTACAGCCTTCCCATTTCCTCGCGGAGCTTCTGGGGATCGTTTTTGTATTTCTTCTGAATCTTCTGCAGTTCCGGCTGAATGGCCTGCATGGCCTTCATGGAACGGATCTGTTTCAAAGCCAAGGGGAGCAAAAGCGTCTTGATCACGATGGTCAGGACGATGATAGCAATCCCGTAGCTCGGAAATCCCATGCTTTCCGTCACTTTGTAGCAGTACTCCAGGCAGACACGCATGATTTCTGCCAGGAAACCTACAAAGGTCGAAAGAATCGGAATCTGAAAATCACTCATTGTGTACTCCTTATACGGCCTACATTGCAGCCGCTAATACCCGGGCCTTCTAAATTTCAATGGCCCGGTGAGTTTTGGGGACTTTTGTTATGGAGGGAAATAGCCTTTAAAAAATTTGTGGTCGGTAGTCGGTGGTCGGGGCTTTGTAGTGAGGAGTGAGAAGTGAGGAGTGGTGGTGCGGCGCACAAATTAAGAAGCGCCGCAAATTTGAAAAATCAGCGCGTTTCTCTGCTTCCCCACTACCGTTATCCGTTTACCGTATAACCGTTTACCGACCCTTTTAGCAATAGCGAGTCATGGAGCGATACACTTTTTCTGCGTAAGAGCTTATCGCTCTACAGCTCGCTACCATTAGCATACCGGTGAGCAGTTATACGGTAAACGGTTCACGGTAGTGGGGAGAGAGCCAGACGCATCTACCCATTTCGAAACTCCGCGCCGCTTTTTAATTTGACGCGGCGCACCGCCACTCCTCACTCCTACCTCCTCACTCCTCACTGAAGGGCGCGCTGCGCCCACCACTAAAAAAAGCAGCCTCTTCACGGCAAGGGATCATAGCCGCCCTTGTGAAAAGGGTGACACTTCAAGATCCGTTTGATCGCAAGATAGCTGCCTTTAAGGGCTCCATATTTTTGAAGCGCCTGCAGGGCGTATTCACTGCAGGTCGGGTAGAAACGACAGCAAGGAGGCTTCAAGGGGGAAATAAAAGCTCTATAGAATCGAATGAGACCGATCAATAGCTCTTTCATCTTATTTCTCCAGAATTCCGGCTTTACGCCACAAGGAAAGGATCGCTTTCTCTGCTTCCTGGTACGACGCCTGTGTCAGGAAAACGCCTGCCAGCATGACCACCTCGAAGTGAGGCGAAAGCTCCTGCCGGTGAAGCCGATAGACTTCCTTCATGAGTCGGCGAGACCGATTCCGCGCGAACGCGTGGCCGATCTTTTTCGTCGTCACAAAGCCGAGGCGGGTCTCCTCTCTGCGGCTCTTCACCACATAGCAAAGCCCTGCCCGGTTGCTGAAACGTTTACCGGATCTGTAAATCCTACGGTAATCCCTGTTCTGTCTGATGCGGCAATCCTTCGGAAGCTTGTAGCTCACCCTCTCGCCGCTTACATCTTGATTAGGCACTTAATACCTTTCTGCCCTTTGCTCTTCTTCTCTTCAGAACAATACGGCCTGCTTTTGTTTTCATACGAGCGCGGAAACCGTGGGTCTGTTTTCTCCAATGGTTGTTCGGCTGGAATGTCATCTTTGCCATGTATAAACACCTCCTTACATCGGTTTGTGCTATTTTCGTGCACCATAACAGAATAATTATATCTAAGTCATAGGAGCATGTCAATAAAAAAGTGAGGAGGGTGGAGTGAGGAATGAGGAGTGGTGGAGCGGCGCACAAATCATAAAGCGCCGCCAATTTTTTGAAATCAGAACACGCGAAACCTGCTTTGTCATAGCTAGGACGAAGCAGGTAAGTGGTCAATTTTCAAAAACTCGCGCCGCTTTCCAATTTGATGCGGCGCACCTCCACTCCTCACTCCTAACTCCTAACTCCTAACTTTAAATCTTTTTTATCATTTCCACCGCCCAAGCTGCTGCCGCCTGGAAATCGGCTTCATTCGGATGCTTCTCTGCTTCCTCGAGGCGCGCTAAGCGTTCGGGGGTCAGGGGGTGGACCTCAGCGGCGTGGTCGCTTCTCTTTCGGATGTGGAAGGAGTGGACCCGGCCTTGGCAAATGAAAGTGCCCACGCAGGTCGAGGACGCCGGCAGGAGAGCCGCTGCATTGGAAAGGTACGACTTCGCCGCGTCCGAGTCCGGCCAGGCGCCGACGGTGGCAAAGATGGCGACCTTCTTGCCCTCGATGGAAGCCAAGGTCTTCTGCGCGATGGGATCCGCGCCGCGGCGGTAGCCCCAGAAGCCTACGAATACCAGGTCATAGGAAGAAAGGTCGTTTCCCTGTCGGCCCTCTTCACAAATTTCCTTCTCGCCCGGCAAGGCCTCATAAATCGCCTCGGCCACAGCCTTCGTATTTCCCGTGCGGGATGACCAAAGAACTAAAGATTTCATATGATTCCTCCTTTTGATGAATGGGGATAGGGGCTATTGGTTTAGTGATCAGTGATCAGTGATTAGTGATCAGGAACTGGAGACAGCGGGCAATCATTTGACTCACAAACACCAGTGACTTAGTAATCAGCAGTCAGTGGTCAGGACGCATTTGACACTATAGTCAAATGCGCCCTAATCACTGACTACTGCCCACTAAACCGATAGTGCAATCCTTTTCATTTTCTAAATTATCTCTTATCCAATTTCGTTTGTCAAAGTTGACACTCAAGAACCGAGCCTCTATGATGAAATCAGAAATGAGTAAGCGGTAATCCCTCTGTGTGCGCACGGATTACCGACTACTAATCACCAATCACTAAACCATTGGCGCCAGCACCTCCATGTACGCACCAGCGCCAAGCCCGCCCTAATCACTAATCACTGATCACTAATCACTAAACCACCATCGTCAAAAGGAGAAAACATCATGCGCCGTTGGATCATGCACGTAGACATGGACGCATTCTTTGCGTCTGTGGAGCAAAGAGACTTCCCGCATCTTCGCGGGAAGCCCGTCATCGTGGGCGGGAAGAGCCGGCGCGGCGTGGTGGCCACGGCCTCCTACGAAGCGCGGCGCTTCGGCGTGCACTCGGCCATGCCCATCACGAAGGCCCGTGAGCTTTGCCCCCACGGCGTCTTTGTGGTGCCCCGCTTTGACGCGTACCGAGAGGCGTCGGAGGAAATCCACGAGATCATGCTCCACTACGCAGACGCCTACGAGCCCATTTCCTTAGACGAAGCGTTTTTGGATATTTCCGGTATGGGGAGCCAGTACCCCACCTTAGGCGCCATCGGTCGGGCCATCAAGAAAGAAATCCGCGAGAAAGTTCACCTCGTGGCGTCGGTAGGCATCGGGCCCAATAAATTTCTAGCGAAAATGGCCAGCGACATGGAGAAGCCCGACGGCCTCACCATCATTCCCTACGGCAGGGAAAAAGAAATCCTCGCGCCCCTTCCCGTGCGTAAACTTTGGGGCGTGGGTGAAGTGACGGAGAAAAAACTTCTTGCCGCCGGATACCGCACCATCAGAGACATCCAGGAGGTTGCCCCCGGCCGGCTCAAAGACCTTCTTGGAAATCAAGGCGCCTTCTTAAAGCAGCTGGCCTTTGGCATCGACACTCGTCCCATCGAAGCGGAGCGACAAGTGAAATCCATCGGCGATGAGTCCACCTACGACGAAGACCTGACGGATAGAAAGCAAATCGAAAAAGAAATCGCCATGCACGTGGGCATCGTGGCTCGGCGTCTCCGAAAGCACGACCTCTTCGCTCGCACCATTTCCCTCAAGATCCGCTTTGCCTCCTTCCAAACCGTCATGCGCAGCCTGTCTCTCGAGGAAGGGACAAACCTCCAGGAAGACATCGACCGCGCCGCCCTCACCCTCCTTTCCCGCATCCCGCTGTATGAAGGCGTCCGCCTCATCGGCGTCACGGCATCGAACCTGGGCCCGCCAATTTCCATGGGCTCCCTTTTCTCCGAGGAAAGCGAAAAACGCGCCCGCGCCGCCAAGGCCATGGACGAGATCCAAGCGAAATTCGGGAAGAAGGCGCTGCAGAAGGGATTCTGGATAGATTGAGATGATAGCAAATGCGGTTTCGTGGTCGGTAATCGGTAGTCGGTAGTCGGGACGCGTTTGAGCTGCTTCCCCACCACCGTGAACCGTTTACCGTATAACCGATAACCGTGCATGCTTTGGATAGCGGGAGTTGATGCGATGAAACACTACGTCAAAGCAGGGCTGCTGCTCCATTTCTTGCTATCGTTAAAAGAGCCGGTTAACGGTTACACGGTAAACGGTTCACGGTGGTGGGGAGAGAGCCAAGTGCGCCCCGACTACCGATTACCGACTACCGACTACTAACCAACTAACCCCATTTGCTGTATAATAGAATCATAATCAACAACGAAAGAGGTGTTCTTATGATCAACCAAGAACGAATCAAAAATACCTTCACCGAATTGGTGAAGATGTACGCGCCGAGCAAAGGCGAGCGCGAGGTGTGCGACTATCTGAAGAAGAAGCTCCGCGCACTGGGGGCTTCGAAGATTGTGGAGGACAATGACGGCTCCGTGAACGGTGGCAACTGTGGCAATCTCATCGCCACCTTCAATGGCAACGCCCCGGGTCTTCCCTCCATCGCCCTCACCGCCCACATGGACTGCGTCGAGTGCTGCAAGGGCATCGAGCCGGTCCTGGAAGATGGCGTTTTCCGTTCCAAAGGAAATACCATCCTTGGCGGTGACGACAAAGCCGGCGTGGCTGCCATCTTAGAAGGCCTTGCTGCTATGAAGGAAAATTATATTCCCCACGGAAAAATCACCGTCATCTTCACGGTGCAGGAAGAAATCGGCCTCTTCGGCTCTCGAAACATCGAAGAGAAATACATCCAGGGCATCGACTTCGGCTACGTCTTGGACGCTGACGGCCCTGCCGGGTCCGTTTACAACGCCGGCCCCTCCCAGTACACCTTAAACTTCATCTGCGAAGGCGTGGCCGCTCACGCCGGCATGGCGCCGGAAAAAGGCACCAACGCCATCGCCATGGCAGCCGCCGGCATCGCTGCCTGCCCCACCGGCCGCATGGATGAAGAAACCACCTGCAACATCGGTACCATCAAGGGCGGCACTGCCAGAAATATTGTCCCCGATTACTGCGAAGTGGTGGCCGAAGCTCGAAGCCGCAGCGGCGAAAAACTGGAAGCTCTCGTAACGCAAATGGAAAATGCTTTCATCGAAGCTGCCAAGAAATTCCCCGAAGGCCACCTCAAGATCCAGAAAGAAAAATCCTACGACGCCTTCCATATTTCCGAAGACGAACCGGCGCTGAAACTCTTCGCCCGCGCCGCCAAAGCCATGGATAAAGAAATGAAAGTCGCCAAGAGCGGCGGTGGCAGCGATGCCAACTGGTTCGGCACCAAAGGCTTTCCGGCGCTCCTCGTCGGCGTAGGCATGACCGACTTCCACACCAACAAAGAAAGCCTCAAAGAGACCGACCTCTACGACGCAGGGCTCCTGGTGTATAAGATCATCGAGGAAGAGAGTCATTTAGGGCATTAAAAGGCTATCGGGTTAGTGATCAGTGATTAGTGATTAGTGATCAGGACGCGTTTGGCTGCTGCGACACTCCAGCCAAGCCCTCTTCACTGAAGAGGGTGCCCGAAGGGCGGGTGATGCCTGCCCTATCGGCACCAGTAGAAATACACCCGCACAAAAAGCACCGAGCGATCGGTGCTTTTTTAATTAGAAAATATGATATAATGAAGCCAAGGT
>CAVEMF010000049.1:0-9428 GCA_963616715.1 Ruminococcus bromii
GGTTCACGGTAGTGGGGAAGCAGCGGGGCGTGTTTACTTATTTCAAAAACTCGCGTCGCTTTTCAATTTGATGCGGCGCTCCACCACTCCTCACTCCTCACTCCTCACTCCTCACTCCTCACTTTTGGGCAACAAAAAACTGCCACGCCGTAGCGCAGCAGCCATCACTCAGGAGAATCAATTCTTTCTGGAGCTTTCCAGTTCCAAGAGTGCCCAGCAGAGGGTTTCTCTTTTTTCTTCTTCTACCATAATTTCGTTTTCAATCTGCTGATCGTTCATGATCTCATTGGCCTCCCAAGTGATGTCCGGATCGTCCCGGAAATATATTGTTGTCTTATGCTTACAATATACATCTTCTATAGCGGCTTATCCAATATTTCTTTTATAGGCTTTCATTTTTCACTTGCATAGCAAAACATAATTCCCATAGCATGAATCATTTATGAAATCATTCATATTTCCTATCCATGGAAACCTATTTGATTTCATTTTCTCTATGAGAAATGCATAGTGGGCGATAAGAGATACGGTGGGTTATGATTTCTTGTGATTTATAGCATGAAAGATATAAGTGGTAAAAGGGACAAGGGATAGGGGATAAGGGATAAGGGCGCATTTGACTGCTTCGTCATAGCTAGGAGCTAGGACGAAGCAGGTAAGCAAGTCCTTATTCCCTATCCCTTATCCCTAAAAAACTATTTCCCCAATACCGCCTCCACCGCTTCCACGCAGAGCTTGATCCCTTTGTCCAGGTCCTCTCGCTCGATGTTAAGCGGCGGGTTGAAGTAGATCACGTCGCCCATGGGACGAAGGACGAGGCCCAGGTCCATGGCTTTGCGGAAGATGTGCCAGCCGATGCGGCGGGCGGGGTCGAAGGCTTTCTTGGTTTTCGGGTCTTCGACGAGCTCGATGGCATTGATGAGGCCCACATGGCGGATCTCGCCCACGTTTTTATGATTTCCCAAAGCTTTCATGAGGGCGTCGTGGAGGTAGGCGCCGTTTTCGTTCACCTTTTCCAGGATGTGGTCCCGCTTCATGATTTTGAGAACTGCCAGCGCAATGGCGCAGCCCATGGGATTTCCGGCATAGGTGTGGCTGTGGACGAAGGCTTTGTGGGTGCCGTAGTCGTCATAGAAGGCGTCGTAAATCTTGTCGGTGGTGATGGTGATGGACATGGGCATGTAGCCAGCGGTGAGACCTTTGGATGTGCAGAGGATGTCCGGGGAAATACCGGCGTGCTCGATGGCGAAAAGTTTGCCGGTGCGGCCAAAGCCGGCGGCAATTTCATCATCGATAAGGAGGACACCATATTCGTCGCAAAGCTTTCTAAGCTTCGTCAGGTATTCCGCCGGATAGATGCGCATGCCCGCCGCGCCTTGGAGGATCGGCTCGACGATGCAGGCCACGGTCTCTTTGCCATATTTCTTAAAGGCTTCCTCGGCGCTCTCGAAACATTCCACGTCGCAGGTCTCGCGGGTCTTGCCGTAGGGACAGCGATAGCAGTCAAGGCCTTCGAAGTGAATGTTATTCATCAACATGGGGTGGAAAATTTTCGCATAAAGATCCATGGAACCTACGGACAGCGCGCCGATGGTCTCGCCGTGATAGGACTCCGGGAGGCACATGAAGCGGGTGCGCTCGGGATGGCCGGTCTGGTACTGGTACTGGAAGGCCATTTTCATAGCCGCTTCCACCGCGGAGGAACCATTGTCGTGGTAGGTGAATTTGGTGAGGCCTTTGGGGAGAAGCTCCGTGAGCTCGCGAGCTAGCTCGATGGCGGGCTTGTGGGTGAAGTTCGTAAAGATCACATGCTCCAGCTCATCCACCTGTTTCTTCAAGGCCTCATTGATTTTCGGATTCGCATGGCCCAGAAGGTTGCACCACCAAGAGGAAATAATGTCCAAGTACGCTTTGCCGTGGGCATCATAGAGATACGCGCCCTTGGCATGGTCCACCACCACCGGCGGAAATACTTCGTTATCCTTCATCTGCATGGCCGGATGCCAAATGTACTTGGCGTCCTCTTTTTCCCAATTCATTTCGTCACACATAATTTATCTCCTTTACACGCTATCGGTTTAGTGATTAGTGATCAGTGGTCAGTGATCAGGGCGCGTTTATCGTCTGTACGGACATAGGGGTACCCCCGCTATCAGTTTAGTAATTAGTAGTCAGTGGTCAGTGATCAGGGCGCGCTTGACGATAGAGAGAAATAGCAACATTACTTTTTACCGAGGAGGAAATCGCTCCAATTCGCGCTATTCTCAAATGCGTCCTGATCACTAATCACTAATCACTGACCACTAAACCACCAGCCCTCACTCACACTTCCCCGTAGCACTCCGCCAAGACTTTCGGATCGCAGTGGAGAATCGTGTCTCCCTTTGCCACTTTGGCGATGACTTTCACGCCGGTGATTTCTTCGATCATTTTTACATTGTCCTCTTCCATGACGCCCCCTTGCCAGTGGTTGAGGATGATGCCTTTCACCGGGATGTTTCTATTTTTTATATATTCCCAGGTGGTCACTACATGGTTGATGGTGCCAAGGCCTGCGTCGGCGATGATGAGGACCGGAAGTTTCAGCCAGGAAATAATATCTTCCAAGTAGTACACCGCTTTCTCATCGTGGCGGATGGGGCACACGATACCGCCGGAGCCTTCCATGGTCACGTACGGGTAGGCCTTGGTCACGCGCTCCCAAGCTTTCAGGATGACTTCTTTCTCCAGCGGATGGCCTTCGAGCTTTGCCGCCAGGTGCGGAGACACGGCGTGCTGATAGAGATAAGAAAGAATCATATCCTCCGGCTCACCGATACCTGCAAACTGATTTACAAATCCCGCGTCCGACGCCGCCACCGTGGGCGCGCCGCTGATAGCCGCCTTGTAGTAGCCCGCATTATATCCCGCCTCGCGCAGCGTCTTCACGATCAGCGCAGTCACATAGGTCTTGCCGATGTCCGTATCGGTGCCGGTGATAAAAAGTCCTTTGCTCATTTGGATAGTCCTTTCTTTATTTAGTAGTTAGTAGTCAGTAGTCAGTGATTAGTAGTCGGTAGTCGGTAGTCGGGACGCGTTTGCCTGCTTCCCCACTACCGTGAACCGTTTACCGTGTAACCGTTGACTGGCTCTTTTGACGATAACGAGCCATGGAGCAACATCCTACTTCACCGTAGCGGTTTTATCGTTTTGATTCCCTAAAACACACAGGGTGAACGGTTACACGGTTATGCGGATAGCGGATGTGGGGAAGCAAGTAAGCACAGTAAAATCCAAAAACTCGCGGCGCTTCCCGATTTGTGCGCCGCACCTTCCCCTGAACCTTGCCCCTTGACCCCTGAACCCATTTCCTACCGCCCCAGCGCTCTTCCCAGCCGCTTGGCCATGGTGGCCGCCAGGATGCAGAGGCAGATGTCTCCGGGGACGGCGAGGAGGAAGCAGTAGAGCACCACCGGCCAGATGCCGATGGGCGTGCCCAGGTAGAAATTATTGATGATGTACACATAGACCATGCCGAAGAGGTACACCACCAAGAGGCCGGCGATGGAAGCGAAGAGGGTTTTGCCAAAGGAAAAGTCTCCCGCCATTTCTGAAAGCTTGCCGGTCACCCAAGCGCCGACGATAAAGCCGATGAGATAGCCGAAGGTGGGCTGGAAAATATAGGACGGTCCGCCGCCCTCCGTGAAGACAGGCACGCCGGCCAGGCCCAAGAGCACATAGAGCGCCACCGAGAAGGCGCCATTCCGGCTGCCCAGGATGAGCCCCGCCAAGGTGGTGAAGAGCAGCTGCAACGTGAAGGGACACACCGGCACCGGCACGCGAATGAAAGCGCCGATGGCAATGAGCGCCGTGAAGAGCCCAAAGAGCACCACTTCCTTCGCACCCCGCCCGTTTCGTGGAATTGCATTTTCCTTTGTCATGATCCATCTCCTATTGTTTATCTCTTGCGGAAATAAAGTTTACATAGTTTATTGTATATCAACCGTTGTGTGATTGCAATGTTAACAATGGCGAGCTAGTGATCAGTGATCAGTGATTAGTGATCAGGCCACGTTTTTCGCCAGTGCGGACATAGAGATGCTACCGCTGTCAGTTTAGTGATCAGTAATCAGTGATCGGTGATCAGGACACACTTATTGCTGGTGCATACATAAAAGTACTATCGATATGTATGCACAGGCAACAAACGCGTACTGATCACTGATCACTAATCACTGATCACTAAAAAGACCGCCCATCGGCGGTCCTTTTATTTTTCGATTTCCTTATTCAGTTCGTCCAGTGTGTCCTCAAAGCTTTCTGCAAAGTGGTCCATGAACCAGTCCACTTCCTTGAGATGAAGGGAAATCAATTTTTCTTTGATGCTTTCATAGGCTTCTTGGAATTCTCGATTGCCATCGCGCACTTCTTCGGCGCATTTGAGAAAGGCCGAGAGGGTGTCAGCGGCTTTGGCGAGGGGCCAGAGGGTATCGGATTCCAGGTCCGTCACATAGGGGCGGTAGGCGTCTTGCATTTCTTTGGGGAGCGTGGCGAGAAGCTTCTTTCTCGCTTCGGTTTCTATTTCTTCATATTTCTCGTGGAGGCCGGCGGTGAAATATTTCACCGGCGTCGGGAGGTCTCCGGTGAAGACTTCGCTGGCGTCGTGGTAGAGGGCCAGCATGGCGCAGTGCTCTGCGTCCACGGGCTCGCCGAATATTTCCTCTCGAATCACCGCCAGGCCATGGGCCAGCATGACGGTCTGCAGGGTGTGCTCGGCGTCGTTCTCGGGGATGGTGCTCCGCATGAGGCCCCATCGGGAAATATATTTCATCCGTGCCATGAAGGCGAAGAAGGGATATTTCATTCCATCTTCCCCCACTTATCGCCGTAGAACCAGAAGTGATGCACCGGTCCGTGGCCGTGACCCACGGAGTCCGTCTTTGCCCGCGCGATGGCGCCGGCCATGTAGGCCTTCGCTTCGGTCACTGCGTCCGCAAGGCTCATGCCTTTGGCCAGGCTCGCGGCCAGCGCGCTGGAGAGTGTGCAGCCGGTGCCATGGGTGTTTTCGGTGTCGATGCGTTTCCCTTTGAAGGAAGTGAACGTCTTTCCATCATATAGCAGGTCGTCGGCATCCATGACGCGGTGACCGCCTTTGATGAGCACCGCCTCGCAGCCGAGCTCCATCAGCTTTTCGGCGGCCTTTCGGCGAGTCGCTTCGTCGGTGATGGAAATCCCCGAGAGCACTTCCGCTTCCGGGATGTTTGGCGTGATGAGGGTGGCCAAGGGGATGAGCTTTTCTTTGTAGATCTCGATGGCGTCTTTTGCCAGGAGCACGTCGCCGCTGGTGGCCACCATGACCGGGTCCACCACCAAAGGCGCGCCGCTATGGGCAGAAAGGAAATCGGCCACTGCCTCCACGATTTCTTTCGACGAAAGCATGCCGGTCTTCACGCCTTCCGGCGGCACATCGTCGTAGATCGCTTCGAGCTGCGCCTTCACCATATCCACCGGCGTATTGGTCACCATGGTGACGCCTTTGGTATTTTGCGCGGTCAGAGCACAGATGCAGCTCATGCCGTAGGTGCCAAGGGCCGCAAATGTCTTGAGGTCCGCCTGGATCCCCGCGCCGCCGGAGGAGTCAGAGCCTGCGATGGTCAGAAGTTTTTTCATGTCAGTCCTCCTTCTTCAGCTGCCGAAGTCCGGGGGTGAAATAGCCCGCCAATTTCCCTTCCTTCCAGCGAAGGTCGTAGTCAATGACAGCGATGCCGGCCAGGTCGAATTTGATAGCCGCGCTGCAGGCCGAGAGGAGGTAGGACTGCAGGAAGGGATGGTGAGACACCAAAGCCACCGGCGAGCCATCGGAAATCAGATGATTCAGCACCATCTGCCAGTTTGTAGAAACCAGCTCCTCTGCGGTGTGGATTTCCTCGGCGAAGCACTCCTCTGCCAAAATCGCCGCGGTCTGCCGAGTCCTGTAGTAGGGACTGGTGTAAATGCGAATCGAGTTGTCCTTCAAAAACTTGCTCAGCACCCGCGCCGTGCGGCGAGCCTGCCGCATGCCCTTGGGTGTGAGCGAACGATTTCTATTGGAAATTTCCTCCGTCTCCGGCTCAGCTTCGCCGTGACGCATCAAAATGATATACATGGTATCCCTCCTTGTTGTTGGGGTTGTTACGCTATCGGTTTAGTGATTAGTGATTAGTGATCAGTGATCAGGGCGCGTTTGCCGTCAGTGCGAACATAGCGGTGACCCCGCTATCGATTTAGTGATCGGTGATTAGTACGCGTTTGTCGCCAGTGCATACATATCGATAGTACCTTTATGATGCACTAGCAATAAGTGCGTCCTGATCACTAATCACTAATCACTGATCACTAACCCCCCAGCCTCATTCCCCACCATTTTTCTTCCCATTGATCCTCGTGGTATACTGGTCCCTTTCCGCGGGGCTCTTGGCGTAGGTGATTTTCATATTCTTTCCTACAGTAGTATAGGTCTGTTCCACCGGGGAGCCGTTGGCCAGGACCTTGGCTACCGCGACGCGGCCGTCCTTTACGTGGATCAGCGCGGTCACTTCATTTTTCATATGGGTTTCGGTGGTTTCCTTTTCCTCATTCTTCACCTGCACCCGTTCCGAAAGCTCTACCACAGAGAGCTTCTGCAGCTGCTCCGGCGACATATACATGCGGTCTGCCGGGAATTTGAAATACACCGTCCCGCCGACGTAAGACATCACGCGGACCGCGATGTAATCGCCGGCCGGTTTCTCACCCGTAGCGCCGGTGATTTCCATAAAACCCGCTTCACGCTTTGAGAGTGAGAGGTAGACTTCCTCTCCCGCCTCCGGGATGCCTTTGCCTTTCCAAGCGGCTTCGGTGATGGGCACCGTGAGGGAGAGATAATTTTTATGATAGAAGTCTCCTTTAAAATCAATATTCGCCGGCACTTGGTACTCCGCGCCGTCGAGCATGGTATTTCTATAATCCCCGCGTATCCACACCAGGGAAATGATTTCTACAGCTGCCACCACTGCCAGGAGGAGAAGGGCGAATTTTTTATTCAGCATCATTCGGTTCCTCCTTTTCTTTTACGGTTGCCGGCTTTTTCGGCGCGCTCATCTTATAGAGAAGGAAACACACCAAGGCAGCAAAGAGGCCGATGGCCAGGAAGAAGGCACCGCGCTCGGTGAAAGAGAGCGCCGAGTCCATGACGCGAATGACTCCATTTCCTGCCAAAAGCGCCATGCCACCCCACCGCTGCACCTGCCGGTCGGTCTGGAAACCGCGAGCAATGACGCCCACCGCCAGGATCGCGCAGAAGGAAGACACCACCATAGCCGGCAGAGCGCCGGAAGTTTCAAAGGCAGAAATCAATGCAGAGAGCGCCATCACAAAAGGCGTGAGGCCTGCCAAGACGGATAGCCATTCCTTTTTGAGTGCGATGCGGAAAAGAAGCAGCGCATCCAAGGCGAGGAAGAGGAAATACAAAATCCACAGCGCGTAGCTGCCGGACATGTCGGCCCACACGGCGCCATAGGAACCCTCCAAAAGCACCGCAAAGACAGCAATGCCGCCGAAAAAACGAAGCGCTGCTGCCCCCATACCATAGGAACGGAACGCCCCGCCGGCCATCCAAGTGAGCGCTGCCGCCACAGAGAAGAACATAGTCTGCCACAGCATATTTCCGGCGGACCAGAAAATCAAGAGCAAGATCCCCACGGCCCAGCCCCAAGAGAAGCACACCACCGCGCGATCGCGGCGTTCACGTAGCATGTGAGCCAGCATGAAGAGAGCAAGGATCATGAAAATCCAGGACGCGAACTCCGGCCAGCCGCGGGTGGGCGCGGTGTAGAAAATCCCCACCGACACGGCCATGTAAATCATGCCCGATGCCGCCGAGCTGGTCACCAAAGTCACAAAGAGGAGAAGCAGCGCCAAGAGCGCCAATCCCCCATACATGTCATCGGATAATTTGAAAGAGTCCGACACCATCCAGAAGGCCCCCAAGAGACAGACACTGTGGAAGGCCGCCACCGATTCTCTTAGAAATACAGGCACTCGGTGATGCCAGGTGCCCGGGGAAACCAAGTGGCTCTCGCCCATGAGCGCGCTGAAGGCCTGGGCCTTGCGGCCGATCCGCTTCGCCGCGGACAAAGACACGCCGGAGTCCGATAGCTCACTCACATCTTCGTCAGTAGAAAAAGAAGAGACCGGCCCCTTCTTCATCACCGGCGCATCAGGAATCTTCTTATCATAGAGCACCACCAAGGCCACCAAGGCCAAAGAAAAAAGCAGCGGTGCCAAAGCCATGAGGAACCGCTGGTCCTGGGACAGCGATGCCCAAAGGGACGCGCCCATAAATCCCAAGCCGCCCAAAATGCAGACCATGGCCATCACAAAAAAGGCTTCTTTATAAGCCCCTTTCTCTTCATTTTTATATCGAGAGAGGATTTCCTTCCCCGCCTCTGCGGTGATGACCTCCTCCTTCACCCACTGCGGCACCTCCCGCTTCAGCCAGCGCCGATTCGTCATGCTATATCACTCCTGCTCTTGTTTGGTATAAAGTCTACACTTATTTTATACAACGGAGGGGAAAAAAGCTATAGCGAGAAAACCGCCAGCACACACATGTCGATGTTGCTTCTAGCAATAGCCTTGCCAGTGCAACAAAAAAGCCGCGAGGGAAATCTCGCAGCTTTCAAAATTCTTATTTCACAATGAGCACCGGGCACTTGGAGCGGCTGACCAGGTAGCTGGAGACCGAGCCCATGAAGATGCCCTTCAGGGGTCCTAAGCCGCGGCTGCCCATGACGATGAGGTCGCAGTCGTGATCCTTGGACAAGTTCAAAAGTACCGGTCCCGGGGAGCCTACTTCGTACAATGTTTCTACCGCCAATTCCTTGGGCACCATAGCCTTCGCTTCTTCCAAGTCCGCTTTGCACTGGGCTTCCAGGTCTTCGGTGAGCTTCGTGGTGAGGCATCCCTCAGCGATGGACACCTGATCGAAATTGCTCATAGCAGACACCATATTACAAATGGAAGCGATGTAGAGCATCGCGCCTTCGCCATCTACCGCAATGGCTGCGGCCTGCGCCAGCGCCTTCTTCGCATGCTCGGAACCATCGTAAGGTACCAGAATTTTTTTGTACTGCAGCATAGTATCTCCACCTTTCCTTGGGAAATCAGGAACTTTCTTTTGCTGGTTTTATTATAGCACGAAATGGGGTAGAAGGGGATAGTGGTTTAGTAATCAGTGGTCAGTGATCGGGACTTAGTGATCAGTGATCAGTAGTCAGTGATCAGTACGCGCCTGACTTTCGTGGCAAGTCTGCATTTATGCCTCTATCGCCGGACAAATTCTTCAGCAATAACGGTATGAAAACCAAATGGATACAAAAGCAAGCGCATACTAATTACTGATCACTAATCACTGATTACTAAACCACTAG
>CAVEMF010000050.1:0-9309 GCA_963616715.1 Ruminococcus bromii
AAAGATAAAGGAGATCAAATTTCATGGATTACAATATTAAGCCAATGATCCACCGTTTCCAGCAGAACGGCATGAATATCGTCATGGATGTGAATAGCGGCATCGTGCATATCGTCGATGATGTGACATACCAGGTCTTGGCTTATTACAATGGAACCAATAGGGGAATGGTTCTGGCAAATTTGACGAAGGACTATGACGAAGCGGAGCTTAATGAAGTCATGGATGATTTGGATGAGCTCATCGCGAAGGAAGCGCTCTTTGCGCCCATGGATCCGAATTATAAAATGGCTATCGAAGACCGTCCTATCGTCAAGGCGCTGTGCATCAATATTGCTCACGATTGCAATCTGCGTTGCCAGTATTGCTTTGCGGGACAGGGCGGCTATGGCCAGTGGCGTATGCTTATGAGCTTTGACGTGGCTAGAAGAGCGGTGGATTTCCTCATCGCTCATAGCGGCCCACGTGAACACTGCGAGCTTGATTTCTTTGGCGGGGAACCGCTGATGAATTGGCATGTGGTGCAGCAGACGGTGGACTATGTGCAGAAGCAGGAAAAGAAGCATCATAAGAAGATCAAGATGTCTCTCACCACCAATGGCATGCTCTTGGATAAGGAAAAAGTGAAGTATCTCACCGACAATCACATCAGCTTGATCCTTTCCCTCGACGGTCGTAAGGAAATGCATGACCGCATGCGTCCGGGCGTCCATGGCGAAGGCACCTATGATGAAATCTTGAAAAATCTCCAGTATTGCGTGGCAAACCGCAAGGGCGAGGAATACTATGTCCGCGGCACCTTCACTCGTTACAACATGGACTTCACCACCGACGTGGAAGATATGATCGATAAGGGCTTCCCGGCGGTTTCTATGGAACCGGTGGTGGGGGAAGATGGCGCTGATTACTCCATCAAAGAGGAAGACCTGCCGACCGTGAAAGCGGAATATGACCGCCTGGCGAACCTTTTCATCAAGAGAGAAGAGGAAGGCCGTCCGTTCTTCTTCTTCCATTTCAATATGGATCTGTGGAAAGGCCCGTGCCTGCCGAAGCGTCTGCGCGGCTGCGGCGCCGGCCATGAATACCTGGCCGTGGTGCCGAACGGCGACATTTATCCCTGCCACCAGTTCGTGGGCCGTGAAGGCTATGTGATCGGCAACGTGTACGAAGGTCTGAAAAATATGAAGATGATGCATGATTTCCGCATGAATCATGTCTTCAGCAAACCGGACTGCATCAATTGCTGGGCGAAATTCTTCTGCTCCGGCGGCTGCCATGCAAACAATGAAGCCTATGGCGGAAATATTCATAAGCCATTCCACATCACCTGCGAAATCCAGAAGAAGCGCGTGGAATGTGCCATGATGATCCAGGCTTATAATCAGATGAAGAAACCAAAAGTCATGGCCCAGCCCGGCACCTACGCGGCAAAGAGAGAAGCCATGGAAGCAGAAAAGGAATAAGTTTTGTAAAAGCTGTGAGCTCGAAGGAAGAGCTCGCGGCTTTTTGCTTTTAGTGATCAGTGATTAGTGATTAGTGGTCAGGGCGCGTTTGGCTTTCGTGGCAATTTGCCATTTACACTTTTGTTGCGGAGAAGTAATAGCGATATGCAAACAAAACTGACTCTAAAGCCAAATGCGTACTGATCACTGATCACTAAACCTCCACCGCCCAATCCCCCCATATTTCCCAAATTCTTCTCGTCTTTTCGTTGCGCAAAATATGTAAGAGATTGTATAATATTTATTAAGTGTAGGTTTCTTTTGAAAACTTATGCGGGAGAGAGAATGAAGATTATGGCTGGAGCAATCCTGGCCTTTGTATCCGGAAATCGGATTTCTGTATTTCCCAAAGGAGGGCTCTCTTATGAAACTCAAAAGACTCGCAGTGTGTGCGTTGGCGGCTATGATGCTTGGGGCCGGCGCGTTATCGAATGTGTCTGCTTTCAATGTAGGCAGTGTCCTTGGCGGCGTGGTCAAGGTGGGCGGCATTGGGGTCCTGGTATCGAAGTATGGTGAATCCATCAATAGCGCTATCAACTCGGTGATGATGAAGGAAGGAGCCGGCACGAATTATGCCACCAAGGTGGTCCCGATCGTCAGCATCGGAAATAATGGCTACATCGGTGCGGCTCAAGTCATCGGTGATGCTGATCAGGTGGAAAAAGTGGAAGCCGTGGGCCAGCTGGAAATCAGCTGGAACGATAAGCTTTTCCGTATCAAGGGGCTGATCCCTATGGACAGTGTGAATCCGACGTCCTTTAGCCGCGTGCAGGGCGTGGGCGTATCCGCTGTGATTGATGTGAAAGTATAGCTTGGGGGAATTATAGATGATAAAGAAAATGGTATTGGCAGCGGGAATTGCTGCAGTCCTCGCGATGCCTGTCATGGCAGCCGAAGAGGCGATCACTCTTTCTGAGAAGATTGATCGCGTGGACGAGATCATTTATGGCTCGGTGCAGGATGGTTCTTTGCTTGCCCGCGTGGATGAAGCAGATAATGTGATTTACGGCGAGGGCTATACCTCAGCCTCCGGCTTGGATAATCGTATCGACAATCTCTATGCCGATGTGGTGAGAAATGACAATGACCAGACTCCATCTATTGCGAACCGCATGAACGCCATGGAATACTATCTGACCGATGAGGTCAGTGTAGATGCGCTGGAAAATCGTATGACTATCCTGGAAAGTGATGTATACGGAAAGGAAAAGACCGGCGCTTTGGATCAGCGTCTGGCGACGTTGGAGACCGATGTCTACGGAGAGCAGCACTATGAAATGAAGACGGTAGAGCTTCCGAAGGATACGGTTTTCAAGATTTCTCTCAATGATGAAGTCAGCAGCAAGGTCAACAAGGTGGGCGACTCTGTCACCTTTACTGTACAGGAAGATGTACTGGTAGGGGACGTCTTGGTACTCCCCCGTGGTGCCCAGGGCAGCGGCGTGGTGACCAAGGTCAGCCGTCCAAAGAGCTTCGGCCGCAGTGGGGCTGTAGATATTTCCTTTGACCAGGTATTCTCTGTAGATGATGAATCGATCCCCACCGTCCTGGGACCGGAAGCAAAGGATAAACTGAAGATGGAAGCGGCTGCTGTAGGGGCTTCCGTCATCGGCGCTTTGGCACTGGGCCCCGTGGGCCTGGTGGGTGGTCTTTTCGTCAAAGGGAAGGATGCAGTCCTCCCCGTTGGCTCGGAGCTCTATATCCAGACCTCTGAGGCTGTGCAGACCAAAGGCCTCGTGCTGAAGGAAGGCGTTTCCAAGGCTATCCTTAGAAAGCGCGTCAGCCGCCAGGCTGTGACTACGGAGACCACGGCGGATGATGTGACCGTAGAGGTGACTTCGAATTCTACGGGAAATAGCACCGTTTCCAAAGCTACTACTACCGCTACTACAAAGAAGGCTATCGCTGCCAAAAAAGCAGCAGCCAAGACTATGAGCGCAGAGGCGAAGGCAGAATTGGAAGCAGCTCGTGAAAAGACAAGCGCTGCAAAGACGGCAGCCGAAAGTGATGATGCATCTGTGGTGATTGTAAGAAATGAATAATACATATTGGAAAAAGGTATTGCTGTTATCGCTCATTTCCGCCTCCCTTGGGATGACGGCGACAGCGGCAGATCCGGCAGAAGGTAAACTGCTCACCTCTCCATCGATTCGTATGGCATTGCCTTTGGAAGAGGAAAAGGACAAGATGCTCCTGTCTATCGATGATGGGATTCTTCGTCCGACCTATCGCGATGAGCAGCAAACTAAAAAAGATGTAGACAAGGAAAAGAAGATCTCTCAGGAGAAGAAAAAGGCCAAGGCAGATAATGGGATTTCTGCGGAAAATCCGGCGGTAGTGAAAGCGGATCGGTTCCACTATAACCAGACCACCGGCGATGTAGAGGCTTTCGGTCAGGTGGATATTCGTCATATGATGGATACCTATCAGACCGAGTATGCTTACGGAAATACGATTTCCCAGAAATACGTAGTTCCCGGTGAGGTGACTTGGAAGAGTCCCACCACCCAGCTGAAAGCAGAACGGGCGGATTATGATGCTAAGGCGGCTATCGGCCATTTCGAGAATTTGTCGGGATGGGATAGCAATGTCTACTATTTCCAAGGGGATAGCGGCGTCTATGATAGAAATGCCAATCACATGATTGTGCAAAATGGCTATTTCACTACTCGCCATGCGGTAGCGAAGGTGCCTGACTATCGCATCGAAGCCGATTCTATCGATATTTATCCAGGGGATAAGTATGTGGCTCACAATGTGAAGCTCCTGTTTAAAAACACGGTGATCGTCACATTGTCTACTTATAAAGGCTCTTTGAAGCATGAGCAAGTGAGCCTGTGGTCTTTGCTGCCGCGGCCTATGTATGATAGCGACAATGGCTTCGGTCTGAAGAATGCGCTCTCCATTCCTTTGGATAGCGATATGAATCTGACCTTCTATCTGGAAAATAGCTGGTATACTAAGTCCGGTTATAAGCCGGATGTGGGTCTTCGCTACGACACACCGGTGGGGACTTTGCGTTTCCACTATGCGGAAATGGAAAGTAGCACCAATGACGATGGCGGTATCTGGGTCAAGAAACGGCCGTCCTTGGAGTTTGATTCCAAGCATTTCTATCTCTTTGGCTCTCGCTTCTATGTGGGCGCCAGCGGAGAATGGGGCTACTGGGAGGAAGACAAGGTCAAAGGCTCTTACATGGGTTTTGATGCCTATATTTCCGGTGATCCCTGGAAACTGGGCAAGTTCATGAATTTCTCCTGGAAGGCCGGCTTTGCGAAGGACTACTATGGGTATAACGGCGGCAATGTGCGTGAAAATGTGTACTACAGCGTAGGCCTCACCGGTCATTATCGTTCCTTCGATGGCTGGGTACGCTACACGAACCGCGAATTCGACGGCTATACACCCTATCTCTACGATAGCTATAGTAGTGATAAGCCGATCGACTTGGGCTTCCGCATCCAAGCAACTCATAACGACGCTTTCAGCGTCGCATGGGAAGTGGATACCAACAACGGCCGCTTGAAGCATCGCTACTGGACATACTATAGAGATATGCATTCTTTCTATGCATGGATCCGCTACGATGATATCGAGAAGCAGACGAAGTTCATGCTGATGCCGAAGGACTTTAAGTTCTAATGCTTGGTAAGTAGTGATCAGGACGCATTAAATGATAGCGGGAATTGGAGATGGTTCCTTTTAGTTAAAAGGTTGAATGTCTATTTCCGGTAGCAGTCAGATGCGCCCTGACTACTGATCACTGACCACTGATCACTAAATCTCTATCGTGATTCCCGAACGTGAATGGAAGGAGGGCTGCCATGAAGAGCTGGACTTGGCCTCTGGTGTTCGCAGCGCTCCTTCTTTTATCTCTTTGGGGCTTTTGGGGAGAAGGCACGGCGTCGAAGCTCCTTCCGGAGAAAGAGGCGCCTACCGTTTCTACGAAGAAGGTACCCGTCCAAGAGACAAAAGACATAACCATAGAGGAAATCGGGGCCGACAAGCCGGTGAAGCGCTATGATGCATCTTTGCATGTTCGCGCGAAGCCTTTGCAGGATCCCTTCCATATGGAGGCCATCAAAAAGGCAAATCAGCAGAAAAAGGAAGAAGTCATAGAGCCATCGAAGATTCCGGCCGCGAAGAAAGCAGCTTCCGCGAGGGAGATGCCTTCCTATGCATCGGAGCCGACCCTTCGGGGTATCATGGCTTTTGGCAGTGAGAAGCGTGCGATCATTGAGTGCCAAGGCCAGTCTATGACAGTAAGAGAAGGAGAGAGTGCAGGTCCATGGAAAGTTTCATCTATCGGAGAGAAAACAGTTACCTTGGCCGGCGCCTCCGGCGTAATCGAGCTCAGCACCCGCTAAGATTGGTGGGTGCTGCTTTTTGCTGTGCGCTTTTTCTTATGGCTTCTATGGGAGCCGAAGCAAAAGATGCTACCGGCATCGATTTAGAGAGTAGCGCCCATGAGACCATGACAGAAGAGCTGGCAGCGAGAAAGGAAGCGGCTCCGGAGCGGGCCGAGAAATCGATTTCTTCTGTGCCAAAGATAGAGGAGAAGCGGCAGACTGTGAGTCTCCACGTGGTGAATGCGTCGGCTGCTGATGTGCTGCGGGGCCTTTCAGAAATGACGAAGCAAAATGTGGTCTTTGCGGGGCAGTTGAAGGAGAAGGTGACGGCGAATCTCGATGGTGTGACGCCGGAGGAAGCCATGGAAGCAGTCATGGCCTCCTGCGGTCTTTCGGGGCGGAAGGCGGGCTCTACACTTTTGATCTTTTCTTCGGCCATAGAGAAAGAAGCAGGCATCGGGGCGAAATCGATCCGCCTCTCTTATGCGTCGGCCAAGGAAGTGGCCGAAGGGCTAGAGCACATGGTGACCAAGGGCAAGGTTTCCTACAATGCAGCCGCCAATACGGTGCTCCTCTCCGGCACGCCGGCAGAGCTCATGCAGGCGGAGAGCGTCATCCGCGCGCTCGATGTGCCGGAAAAGCAGGTGAAGGTGGAAGCAGCGGTGATCGCGGTAAATAAAAGCTTCACCAAAGAGCTGGGGGTGGACTGGGATTTCAAAAGTCTCACCGGTAGTGCTGACTACAATCGCGACAGCTGGACCGAGCAGCAGTACGTCACCAATGACGATGGCACCATCAAGTATGACTCTGATGGAAATCCGAAGATGCGGAATATTTCCAAGAGCGGCTGGGAAGTGACAGTGCCGGACGGTTACGCGGGGATTTCTTACGGGAAATCGGCGACAGGCCACCCGTACACCTTTTTCTTCCAAGCGAAACTCAATGCGCTAGTGACCAAGGGGAAGGCGAAGGTCCTGGCGAAGCCAAATGTGGTGACCATGAATGGCCGGAAGGCAGAAATTTTGATCGGCAGCAAGATTCCGGTCATCGTCGAGCATATGGAAAATGGCGTGAAGACCACCGCCACGGAGTACAAAGACGCGGGCATCAAGCTCACCTATACGCCCATCATTAGTGAGAATGATGAAATCACGGCGGATGTGAATGCGGAGGTATCGACGCCATACCTGGTGCCGGAGATGAAGGCCTATCGCATCATCACGCGCTCTGCCAATACCATGGTGCGCCTTCAATCCGGTGAGGACTTGGTGATCGGCGGGCTCATCGACAAAGAAGAAGGCCGCACTTTCCGCAAGGTGCCGATCCTGGGAGACATCCCGATTTTAGGAAAATTATTTCAAAGCAAAAGCCACACCAGTGATGAGTCCGAAATCATCATCATCGTGCGGGCGGATATTATAAAGTAGAGTGTTGAATGGTAGTGGTTTAGTGGTTTAGTGATTAGTGGTTAGTGGTTAGTGATTAGTACGCGTTTGGCTGCTCATTCAAATATGCCAAGGCCTCTTTTCGAAAGAACGCAAAGGCGATAAACAAGGCTGCAATCAAACGCGCCCTGATCACTAATCGCTGATCACTGATCACTAATGTTCACTAATCACTATTTACTATTTTTGGAGACAGACATGGCAGTATTGAAAATCAATGGATTGTCGAAATCCTTTGGTATAAAGACCGTATTTGATAATGTGTCCTTCGATGTGCGAAGCGGCGACCGTATCGGGCTGGTGGGGGCCAATGGGGCGGGGAAGACCACGCTCCTAAAGTGCATCCGCGGCGATGAAGAGTATGACAAAGGCTCGGTGAAGGCCAGCGACGGCGCCATTATCGGCTATCTGCGTCAGGATTTCAACTACACATCTCACACCATCCGCGAGGAAATGGAAGAGGCTTGGCGGGATGTGCTGTACTATAAAGATAGGATCGAAGCGTTGACCAAGGAGCTGGAGCACAACCAGCATGGTGAAAAGCTCATCGAGCAGTACGGCAAAGCAGAGGAGCGTTTCGAGTTTCTGGGGGGCTACGACTACGAGTCCACCACACGGAAAATTTTGACGGGCCTGGGATTCACCGCAGAGGACTGGGATCGCGATATCCACTCCTTCTCCGGCGGCCAGAAGGTGCGCATCAATTTGGCGGCAGCCTTCGTGCGGCATCCGGATTTCCTCCTCCTTGATGAACCGACGAACCATTTGGACATGGGCATGTTGGAGTGGCTGGAAGACTACCTCCGTTCTTACAAGGGCGGCATTCTCATGATTTCCCATGACCGCTATTTCCTGGACGCTGCAGCGACTGGCATCATTGACTTGGAAAATCATCAGATTCGTTCCTTCCGCGGTGGCTACACTCGCTACCTGGAAACAAAAACGAACCAGGACAAGGCGTACCAGAAGGCTTATGACAAGCAGCAGGAGCACATCAAGGAAACGGAAGAGTACATTCGCCGCTATAAAGCAGGCATCAAGGCGAAGCAGGCTCGCGGCCGCCAGTCGCAGCTGAATCGCCTGGAGCGATTGGACAAGCCGGTGCACCAGGCGACGCTGAAATTCCATTTCGATGCGCCCCAGGAATGTGCGGAAAAGGTGCTGGATATCCTGCGAGCGAAGTCGTCCTACAAAGACCATGTGATTTTCGAAAATCTGAATCTTCACCTGAAGAAGGGTGAAGTCCTGGGCCTTATCGGGCCAAATGGCGCGGGCAAGACCACGCTCTTAAAACTCATCACCGGAGACAAGACCGCAGACAGCGGCATCGTGCAGCTGGGAAATAATGTGAAGCTGGGCTACTACTCTCAGGAGCAGGAGCGCCTGCACCCGGAGCTTAGCGTGCTGGACGAAGTGCGGGAAGCCTTCAACTATGGCGAGAAGGAAGCGAGAAATGTGCTAGGCATGTTCCTCTTCCGTGGCGATGATGTATTCAAGCAGGTGGCCATGCTCTCCGGCGGCGAGAAGGCCAGGCTCTCGCTCCTTTGCCTCTTCTTGGAGAAGCCGAATTTCCTCATCTTGGACGAACCGACGAACCACCTGGACATCCCGACCCGCGAAATCATGGAGCAGGCCATCGAAGCCTTCGGCGGCACTTGTCTCGTGGTCTCCCATGACCGCTATTTCCTGGATAAGATCACGACCCGCATCGTAGAAATGGATCAGGGCAAGCTCACGGAATACCTGGGCAACTATACCTACTACAAGGAAAAGAAAGCGGACCTCGCGGCCTTTGAAAAAGATCGACAGGGAGAGGTAGAGGAAGAAGAAAAGGTAGAAGAAAAAGCGGCGCCCGAAAGAAATCACCAGCCCAAGCAGGAAGTCTCCTCCGGCGAAAAAGAAAAGCTGAAGCATGTGGAAATGGAAATCGGCCGCCTGGAGGCTACGGTGAAAATGTACACCGCCCAGATGAGCATGACTCCGGATAACTACGAAGAACTCGCCGCTGCCTAC
>CAVEMF010000051.1:0-9174 GCA_963616715.1 Ruminococcus bromii
GAGGAGTTAGGAGTGAGGAGTGGTGGTGCGCCGCATCAAATTGGAAAGCGGCGCATATATAAGGGCGAAGCCCACTGCTTTTACCCTCTTCCTCTGGAAGGGGGAGGGCCCGAAGGGCGGGGGTTGGCTTGGAAATCAGAGACGCGTTTGGCTGCTTTCCCACTACCGTGAACCGTTTACCGTATAACCGTTAACCGGCTCGTTTAACCATAGCGGGAAATGGAGAGAAGCCCTACTACGATGTAGCGCTTTATCGCACCAACTCCCGCTATCGGAAGTCCGCACGGTGAACGGTAGTGGGGAGAGCGGTAAGCGCGCTGACTTTTCAAACTTGCGGCGCTTCTTAATTTGTGCGCCGCACCTCCACTCCTCACTCCTAACTCCTCCCTCCTCACTTCAGCGTGCTATCACCTGTCACGTTCCAGTAAAGGAGCCACTTCATGGACTTTGGACTCTATATTTTCTTTGCCATAGCCGGCTGCGTCATCGGCAGCATCGCCTTGGCCTTTGCGGGAAGCCGGTGGATCGATTTCCTGTATGATCGAAATGAGAGCATCCTCTCGTTTCCGGAGAAGCGGAAATCCCGTGGGCGTTTCCGTGTATTTCTTTTGGCTGCGGCTTTTCTCGCCGTGAGTCTTCGCTGTGTGTACATATCCGGCAGTCTGAGCGAGCTTTCCTTTTTGCTCTTCGCGTCGGTGCTTTTGCTTCTCATGACGGTGACGGACTTTGAGCAGTATTGCCTCTTTGACGCCATGATGCTTCCCTTTGCTTTGGGCGGCGTGGTGCTCTCTGCTTTCGTTTACGGCAGCACGGCTCACTGGATCGCGGCGGCGGGCGGATTTTTTCTATTTCTTTTGATCGCCATCCTCTCCCGCGGCGCCATGGGCGGCGGCGACGTGAAGCTCATCGGCGCGCTGGGGCTGTGGCTTGGCATTGAGGGACTCCTCTTCGTCATCGCCGTGGGCACCATCGCCGGCGGCCTCTCGGCCCTCGTGATGCTCCTCCTTGGTGTCAAAACAAAAAAGAGCTTCTTCGCCTACGGCCCCTACTTCGCGCTCACCGCGCTGGGGCTATTGATGGTAAGAAGCGTGTGAGTTAGTGATCAGTGATTAGTGATCAGTGATCAGGACGCGATTGATGCCAGTGCATACATGGAGACCTTACCGTTAGCGGCTAAGTAATCAGTGATCAGTGATTGGTGATCAGGGCGCATTTAATATCAGTGCATACATACAGGGGATACTGATATGTATGCGTAGCATCAAGCAAGTCCTGATCACTGACCCCTGATCACTGATCACTAACCCGATAGCGTTATTTCTGCTTATTTCACCCAATCTTCCAGCTTCTCCAAGAGCCCTCTGCATCCTTCCATTTCTTCGTCGAAGGCTTTTTCGAAGGAGCCGCCTTGGTAGGGGTTGGACATATTTTTTTCGCCGCCGGCGTATTCGGAGAGGAGATGGATTTTTTCATCCACGTCACCGCCAAGGATATTGAAGAGGCAGGGGCGGCTTTCCTCATCCATGAGGAGAATGAAATCGTATTCATCATAGGTCTTCCACTCGAGTGGGAAGGCCTTTTTCATTGTGCAAGGGATGCCGCGGGATTTCAAAACCTCTTGCCCTTCCAAGCAAAGAGGCCGGCCGCGCCCTTCTACGCAAGCGGAGTCGATGGAAATATGAGACGCTAGGTCCCGCTCTTGGACCAGCGCGTCCATGATGAATTCCGCCATCGGCGTCTCACAGCTTTTGGTGTGAGAGAGGAAAAGCAATTTGATCATGAGGAGTCTCCTTTCTGAAATGCAATTCGTTTCTTGTTTCTATTATAGATGGGGAGTGTAAAGGGAGAGTAAAATGTGATGGGGCTATTGGGTTAGTGATCAGTGATTAGTGATTAGTGATCAGGGCGCATTTAATATCAGTGCATACATACAGGTGACATCGATATGTATGTATAGCGTTAAGCAAGTCCTGATCACTAATCACTAATCACTGATCACTAAACTATCTCACAAAAAATTTCCAATTCCCTCCCTTATTCCATGTTATAATATGAAATATATCATTCTATACATTGTTTTCTTGGAGGATAGGACATATGGACGACGGCCACATATGGGTTGAACTGGTCATCATCATTTTGCTCGTGCTGGGTAATGCGGTTTGTTCTTTGGCGGAGATCGCCATCGTAGGCGCGCGGAAGACGAAGTTACAGGAGCTCATTGACGAAGGGAGCAAGAGTGCGGTCTACGCGCTGCGCCTGGCAGAACGGAAAGAGGAGCTCTTCGCCACCATTCAGGTAGGCATCACCACGGTGAGCATCATCACCGGTATGTTTTCCGGTGCGTCGCTGGCGGCTCCTTTGGCGGATCAGTTGGAGAAGATTCCCTTCCTGGTGCCTTATGCACGCACCATCAGTGTGGTGACGGTCACGGTACTGGTCACCTATTTCACCTTGATCATCGGGGAATTGGCGCCGAAGTGGATCGCCATCGCCATCCCGGAAAAAGCAGCCTGCCTCATCGCGCGGCCTATGATTTTCGTAGCCACGGTGTGCAAGCCTTTGGTCATGTTTTCCTCTTGGTCCACGAAAATCGTCGTGGGCCTTTTGGGTATCAAGATGGGCGGCGAGCAGCCGGTGTCCGAGGAGGAAATCAAAGTCCTTTTGCAGCAAGGCGCCCGCATGGGGACCTTTGACAAAGAGGAGCCGGAAATCATTGACAATGTATTTGCGCTCAATGACCGCACGGCCGCCGATTGCATGACCGCTCGCCCGCAGCTCACCTGGCTGGACTTGGAGGATAGTGAGAAGAAGCTTTGGGCAGACATGATGGAGTCCTCGCACCTTCGGGTGCCGGTGGGCAATGGTTCGCTGGATGATTTCAAAGGGCTGGCCAATATTTCCGAAGTCCTCTTGGATCAGCACAGAAATGCCGGCAAGCCGCTGAAGGCGTCCATCATGGATACGATCCGTCAGCCCCTCTTCATTCCCGAAACCTTGGTGCTCACAAAGCTTTTGCAGCTTTTCCGCGCCCGCGGGAGCCACAAAGCCATCGTTATCGATGAGTACGGCACACTGGCAGGCCTCGTGACGCTCCACGATGTGTTGGAGGAAATTGTAGGCGATATGCCCGGCGGCGAAGAGGACATCTTGGAAGAGCAGAATAAATTCATCCGCCGCTCGGAAAATTCCTGGCTGGTGGAAGGGCTCTGCTCCATCGATGATTTCCGTAAATATTTCCATATAGACGATGAACTCCCCGGCGAGGCCGAAGCGTACTACAAGACCTTGGGCGGTTTCATCACCTATCTCTTAGGATATATCCCGAAAGAAACCGAGAAAGTGACTTATGACCGCTTTACCTTTGAAGTCGTCGATTGTGACAACCGGCGAGTGGATAAGGTTTTGGTAACGGAAGGCCCTGCTTCCGCGAAGGAGTAATGATGGAGATGAAAGCGCAATTGAGAGAAAGACTGGAATCCATGAGCGAAAAGCTCAAAGAGAATCAGGCATTCCTGCAGTCCTACATGCTCGATCCCAATGAGGACAATCGTCCGGCAGAAGAGGAGCGCATCAAAGAAATCCTGGCCATCGCCGGCGATATGGAAGAGATCTTGGAGGAAATCATCGCCGATGAACGTGCGGCTCTTTCCTCTTCCAATGAGGATATCAATATCGAATTCAAGACCCACACCCTGGGCTGCCCCGACGGCGAGAGCAACATCGAAGGCGATTGGAACATCACCGAAGAAGAAATGCCCGCCTTGGACGAATTCCTTCAAGATGAAAACTTCCTCCCTGTGAAAGAAAAGAAGGGCAAGAAGCATAAAAAGGGGAAGAAAGAGAAGAAGGGGAAGAAAAAGAAATAAAAGGTTCAGGGTTCAAGGTTCAGGGTTCAAGGGGAGGCGCGGCGCACAAATCAAGAAGCGCCGCAAGTTTGAAAAGTCGGCCCGCGTTTTTCTATTTCCAAACTCACGCCGCTTTCTAATTTGATGCGGCGTACCTTCCCTTGACCCTTGAACCCCGAACCTTGAACCTTTGTCATGATCCGTTTTCTTGCAGACGAGAGTACCATCTGATTCCTTTTACCAAAGGAGGCTCTTATGTTTCATTATGCGAAAGACACAGAAGTGATGTATCATACAGGGCTCACGAAGGAGATGCTCCGGGGCGCTTCCTATGCCATCCTGCCCGGCGATCCGGGGCGGGTGCCGGGGCTGGCGAAGGCGATAGATGAGGATGCCCATTTCCTTGGCGCCCATCGGGATTACACCTCTTGGCTGGCGCATGTGAATGGGGAAGCGGTGCTCGTCATGTCCACCGGCATGGGCGGCCCTTGCGTCACCTTCGCCGTGGAAGAGCTGGCGCGGCTTGGCGTCACCACCTTCATCCGCGTGGGCACCACCGGATCTCTGCAGGAAGATTTGAACTTGGGAGACCTGGTGATCAACCGCGCGTCGGTCCGCATGGACGGCGCTTCGAAGGCCTACGCGCCGGCAGAGTATCCGGCGGCGGCAGACATGGCCGTGACCCTCGCTTTGGAAAAAGCAGCGGCGACGCTAAAGATCCCATGCAAGGTAGGCGTCTCCGTCTCCACCGACTCCTTCTGGCCGGGACAGGAGAGATACGATAGCTTTGCCGGTTACGTGCGCAAAGCCTACCAAGGGACGCTCAAAGATTACCAGGCCATGGGCTGCATGAATTTCGAAATGGAGAACGCTACCCTCTTCACCCTGGCCAGCCTCTTCGGCCTCCGCGCCGGCTCCGTCTGCGGTGTGGTGGCTAAGCGCACCGACAGCGAGTCCATCGCGGACAAAGAAGTCTACGAGCTGGCAGAGAAACGTTTCCAAGAAACCGTGAAGCGCGCCCTTTCCATGCTCATGGGCCATTTCATGATTACCTTATAAAGAAAAGCCTCGAGGCAAGTGCCTTGAGGCTTTTTGTTTGGCGGAAGCACCACTAGCAGCTAGGAGCTAGGAGCGACATCGACATGTATGCACTGGCGAAAGCGGCACTATCTCATTTTCTCTATCTTCGCTATAATAGGAAGCAACGAACACACAGGGCCCGAGCCCTTTCACTTTCAAAGGAGCGATTTATGTACGAAGAAACTACCATTGCCGCCATCGCCACCGCTGTGGGCGAGGGGGGCATCGGGATCATACGCCTAAGCGGCATGCAGGCCGCGGATGTGGCGGATCGGATTTTCAAAAGCACTCGTCTTGCCACATTTCATGAGGCCCTGCCGTATCGCATGTACTTTGGCCACGTAGAGAAGGACGGCCGCGCGGTGGACGAGGGGCTGGCGGTTTACATGAAGGCGCCCCATTCTTACACCGGCGAGGACGTGGTGGAAATACAAATTCATGGCTCCATGGAAGCGCTGAGGCAGACCTTGGAGCTGGCGCTGGAGAGCGGTGCTGTGCCGGCGCATCGCGGGGAATTTACCAAACGCGCCTTTTTGAATGGTCGCCTTGATCTTTCGCAGGCCGAAGCGGTGATGGACGTCATCGAAGCGAAGGGAAGCGCCGCGCTCTCCCAGGCTGAGAGCCATCTATCCGGCGCCCTTTCTCACTTTGTGAAAGCGTGCCGCGGGCAGATGAAAGATCTGATTTCCAAACTGGAAGTCACCATCGATTACCCGGAAGAGGATTTGGAAGACTTGACGCTGGAAGAAATCCGGACGGGCGTCTCGGAAATCGACAGCTCCCTCTCGGCGCTCCTCGCTCGCTCCCGGCAGGGCCGCATCATCAAAGACGGCCTTCGCACCGCCATCGTGGGCCGGCCGAACGCGGGCAAGTCCAGCCTCCTCAATGCGCTTCTCCAAGAAGAGCGGGCCATCGTCACCGACATCCCCGGCACCACCCGAGACACCATCGAGGAATCCATCAAGATCGGCGGCGTGCCCTTGGTGCTCATGGACACCGCCGGCCTTCGCGAGACGGACAATACCATCGAACGCATTGGCATTGAGCGGGCGAAGGAGTCCATGGAGCGCGCCGACCTCATCCTGGCCGTTATCGACGGTTCCTCGCCACTGGCTGAGGAAGACCGGAGGCTTCTTGCAGACCTTGCCGGCCGCAAGTCGCTGGTGATTTTGAATAAATATGACATGCCCCAGGAAATCGGCGCCGCTGACATCCGCGCCATCGCGGGCGATGTGCCTGTCGTTTCCATCTCCGCCCGCTACGGCAGCGGCATGGACGAGTTGGAAGAAGAACTCCGCCGCATGACCGCCACGCAAGACGCCGAAGCGGGTCGCGAACTTTTCCTCACGAACCTTCGCCACGTAGACGCGGCAAAGAAATCCTTGGAAGCCGTGAAGCGGGCCGAAGAATCGCTGGCTGACCAAATGCCCGCCGACTGCATCGTCGTAGACCTCACCGAAGCCTGGCATACGCTAGGTGAAATCACCGGCGACACTGTGGACAACGAACTCATCAACAGCATCTTCGAACGCTTCTGCGTGGGGAAGTAAGTGTGCTTGATGCTATTGGCTCGATAGGTTAGTAAAGGAAAAACAAAAGAAGCAGCATTGTGATTACATGCTGCTTCTTTTGTTTTTCCTTTGTCATGTCAGAAAGCCAATCCATTGTCTTTTGCGATTTTTTCTATTTCCTCGACAGAGAGTTGGGTAGAGTCAGTAATCAGCTTCAATGGAGCTTTGTTTTTGAGGAGAGAAAGCGCCACCTTTGTGAGAACCGTTTTCTCAGTCTCTTCCTTCATAATCTCACTGGCTCTTGCGGCATTCCATTCAAACGATACCATATCGTACACCTCACTTTCGTGCTTGCGGAAATACTCCGCCATTAAATCATGATTTTCACAATACAAGATTGCGGCCTTGACTGCATCAGCTAAAGGTAGACCGCTTTCTTGATATTCCCTTGTTTTCGCAGTGAAGATACTGTAGGATGTGAGCTCGTAGCAATGTTCCAGAATCTTTTTGCCTGCTGTATAATTGATATTGTAGCAGTCTGTTACGAGATCCATGTAGGGGGAAGGAGTCTCGTAGGCATCGGCTAGGCGGAGCTGCTGGAAATATGGAATGTTCTCAATCCCGTTGTAGAAAATGTAAAATTCCGGTGCGGGGATTTTCACCAGCATACCTCTGTAAATGATATCTTGATCCACATGGTCACGGTACAAGTTGGAAACATACCACAGGAAACGAAGAGGCATATTGGGATTCCAAGTGGATTGGTGCTCGAGCAAGATGACAAGACGATTTCCAATTTGGAAACTGATGTCATTTTTGACATTGTTCATGAAAATGCCATCCAGTGTGTTGATGGTGATGTCATCTGGTGATGTATCTCGTCCCGATATGGCTTTATATAGACTTGCAAGTCTTGCCGGATTGTTGAAGATAGATCGGAATAGGGAGTCTTTGTAGGTCCGGTTCGCTTTCATAGCAGCACCTCTTTTCTACCCATATTATATCATGGCTTGGCAAAATAAATTTCTAATTCTAATCATCAAATAAGGAAACCACTAGCGAAACGAAAAGAAATGTGGTATCATCTACTCGTATGAAATATTTCTTCGCGGGTGTAGTTCATCGGTAGAACGCCAGCTTCCCAAGCTGGACAGGAGGGTTCGACTCCCTTCATCCGCTCCACGAACAGCCAAGAGTCCGAGAGGACTCTTTTTCTTTTTGGTATAATAAAGGGAAAAGTGATCGGTAGCCCCCTCGCGCGTGTGACTGCTTTCCCACTACCGTTAACCGTGAACCGTATAACCGTTATCCGTGCGTACTACCGGTTGCAAGATATAGAGCGATAAGCTCTTATGCAGAAAAGGGCATCGCTCCATGGCTCGCCATCGGTAAAAGTGCCGGTTAACGGTTACACGGTAAACGGCCCACGGTGGTGGGAGAGCAGATGCGCGCTGCCATCTCTACTCCAATTCTTCTGGCGTCCCGTGGAGCGAACTTACCAGCTCCCCGCTCATAGCTCATAGCTATGAGGCAGCAGCCAAAAGCGCGGAGGCCACCAACCACCGACTACCGACTACTAACGCCCTTCCCGATTTCATGAAACGAAAGGATACGCATCATGCCATACCACTATTACGACATCGGACTCAATTTATTTACCCGCTCTTTTCCAAATCCGGAAAAGATTTTGGACGACGCTCACGCCGCGGGGATCCAGTGCATCTTGACCGGCTCCGAGGCGCGGGAAAATGAATTGGTCAGCGAATTTGTAAAGACTCATGACGCCTATGGCACTGCGGGGATCCATCCGCACAGCGCGGACGAGGCCAGCGAGGCGGACGTGGATCGGATTCGTGAGATCCTTTTGGAAAATCCGCGGGTCCTGGCGGTGGGCGAGACGGGCCTTGACTATGACCGCATGTACAGCACGAAGGAGAATCAGATTTTTTATTTCAAGAAATTGATCGAGCTGGCAGAGGAATTGGACAAGCCCCTCTTCCTGCACGAGCGAGACGCGGCGGAAGATTTTATTTCCTGCTTCAAAGGCCACGAAGAAATTTGCAAGAAGTCTGTGGTGCATTGCTACACAGGAAATAAGGAAACGCTCCGCACGCTTCTGGACATGGGATTTTACATCGGCATCACCGGATGGATTTGCGATGAGCGGCGAGCTGATGAGCTGCGGGACGCGGTGTCCATCCTTCCCTTGGATCGGGTGATGCTGGAAACCGATGCGCCGTACCTCACGCCAAGAGGCTTCAAGCTCCCGCGGACCAATGTGCCGCAGAATATCATTTACGTGGCCCAAGAGCTTGCGCACTACATGGGCGCTAGCGTGGAGGACTTGGTCTCTCACGCCAAGGCGAATACAAAGCGCTTCTGGGGGATTGACTGAAGTTTGAAAGAATACTGTTCGAGCGACAGATAGCGCGCGAACGTTTTTTCAGAAAGGGTTCAAGGTTCAGGGGGCGAGGTTCAAGGGAAGGTACGCCGCATCAAATTAAAAAGCGGCGTGAGTTTTGAAATATAGAAAATGTGATTCAACTTTTTCCAACTTGCGGCGCTTCTTAATTTGTGCGCCGCACCTCCCCTTCCCCCTTGCCCCTTATCCCTTGCCCCTGTCCCCGCTACCGCTTTTCATTTCAAATAGATGGAGTGCAGCCTTGGGAACTACATATGCGCATAAGAAAAGGACGGCCTTCGAAGCCGTCCTTTTCTGTGAGAGTGTAAAAATA
>CAVEMF010000052.1:0-9164 GCA_963616715.1 Ruminococcus bromii
GCACCACACGCTCCCCGCCCAGCTTTTCTGTTATCGTTTTCAGGATAGGAAAATATAATTTCTCCAAGCCTTTCAAGTTCTCGCCTGCCGCCAGGAGCCTTCCCTCTGCCAAAAGGGACACGAAGGGCGAGAGCCCCTCTCCTTTTATACCAAATATCATTCATCCACCACCTTTTCATTTTTCGCCATTATACCGGGATTCATGAAAACCGGCAAAAGAAAAACGCCGTCCACAAAATGGATGGCGTTTTTTCATGAAATCAGAGTACCCCACTGCTATCAGTCTTCTCGATGTATTTTGCAGGGATGGGATGATCTAAGCGATAAATGATGCTCATGGGTTGGGAGCCTTCCCAGGAAACGATTTGCGCGGTGCCGAGGAAGGTGTAAGCCATGGAATTTCCGTAGCTGTCTTTTTTCGATGACCTGACAAAGAGGAGCACGATGCCTCCCTTTTCCTTCTGGCAGATGTATCGCTGGCCTGTTTTGGATTCAGGACGGATGGTGCTTTGGCTTTGCCAATGAAACAGGTGCTTATCGATGGAGTAATCCTCGTACAGCGTGGTGTCGGAGAATTCTTTTTCGCTTTTGTTCAGCGTCACCAGGAATACATCCGTCGGCGCAGTGACCATGTCGCTATTTTTCGCATCTAAATATTTCACGCCCTCTCGCACACTGTTTGCCTTCGCAAGACCCAGGGCTGTGAAAATCTGGTCGCGAGTGTAATTGCCATAGACCTCAAGGCCGCAAGCATAGGGAAGCGCAGCCTTGCACGGAATGATGTCCAGTTTGCTTTCCCGATAGTCCAAGAATTCCAGGATTTCTTTGATTAACACGCTTTGGGTGATGTCCTTCCCCGCCAAAGGTGCAAGCGGAAATAGGGTAATCGCCCACATGGCCAGATACTTCTTTTCCACGCGGCTCATGAGGGGGCACCCTTTCTCATAGAACCGCTTCATGAAGGAAATCCATTTCGGTGAATCTATGGCGTGCAGACGTGGGAAGGCTTTGCGGAGCGCTTCCTCTTCTTCGGTCACCAAGAAATCAGGCACAAGCCCTGCCTCGGCTAAGAGGCGCGCAAAAGTGCGCTCTCCATTATAAAAGGCATAGGGATCGATGCCCGACAGGTCAAAAAATTCAGATACCGTAGGCACGCGGCCAAGAACGTCCGCGATTTCCTGGGCACACTCTTTGTAGAATTCATTTTTTCTAAGCTGACTGGTGATATTTTCCAAGACCCACTTCTGCGCTTGCTCTTCCAGCTGGATGGCGCATCCCTTGGGCACATGGGGGAAGCCATTCTGGATTTCCTGCTTCACTCTCGTGCCGGGGTCGCCCGAGAGCGCAGTGAAGCGGCTGGAGAAATTGTATTTCCTGCTGGCCTGCGCCACCAGGTCCAAGACTGTGAGGCAGTCCTTTCCTTTCGACAAACGAAGGCCACGGCCCAGCTGCTGGAGAAATACGGTCATACTATTCGTAGGACGCAGGAAAAGCACCGTATTCACCGACGGGATATCGACGCCTTCATTGAAAAGGTCCACCACGAAAATGATTTTGATGTCGCCGCTTTCCAGGCGCTGCTTCGCCGCGTCACGTTCCGATTTCTGGGAATCCGCATCCAGTGCCAGCGCAGGGATGCCGCAATCATTGAAATAGTCCGCCATGTAGTGGGCATGCTTTTTCGACACACAGAAGCCCAAGGCCTTCACGTCCCGCAGGTCGGCGGTGTATCGCTCCAACGCCTCGGCGATGAGGCGGGCGCGCTGCTTCGCCAGCGTCCCTTCCGCAGTGTACACATGCTCCAGCTCGCCGATGTCATACTGCCCCTTCGTCCACTTGATGTCTTTCAAAGAAATCGGGTCACTTACACCGAAATAATGGAAAGGACAGAGAAGCCGCCGCTCGATGGCATCAGGGAGGCGGATTTCCGCGGCGATATGGCCGTCGAAATATCTCAAAATATCCGCGCCGTCCATTCGTTCCGGGGTCGCGGTGAGGCCCAAAAGAATTTTCGGCTGGAAATGGGATAGCAGCTTTTGATACGAACGCGCCGCCGCATGGTGGAATTCGTCCACGATGATCATATCGTAATAAGAAGGATCCATCTTTTCCCAGAACTTTTGGCTATTGAAGGTCTGGATGGACATGAAGAGATGCTCGGGATGACTGGCCCGATTCTCCCCCACGGCCAGCTCGCCGAAATTCGGATCCTTCATGACCTGGCGGAAGCAATCGCGGCTTTGTTTCAAGATTTCTTCACGGTGCGCAATGAATAGGAGCTTCGTCCCCTCTTTGCGCCCCGCTGCAAAGCTGCGATAGTCGAAAGCGGAAATCGCCGTCTTCCCTGTGCCTGTGGCAGCCACCACCAAATTGTGCCAGCGATTTTTGGCCAGTCGTTCCGTGCGGAGAGCGTCCAAAATGGCAGCCTGGTACGGGTACGGCTGGATGTCGAAGCTATAGGTCACGTCACTCCCCCGCTCGGTCTTCCCATTTTGCGTGTCCAACGCGCGACGAAGCTTCTCCTCGTCCCGCGCTGCATCAAAGGTTTCAAAATCTTCGGAGTGCCAATAGGTCTCAAAGGTAGCCCGCATTTTCTCCACAATATTTGGCATGTCCTGCTCGGTGACTTTCATGTTCCATTCCATACCATCAGCGATGGCCGCCCGCGATAAATTGGAGGAGCCTACATAGGCGGTAGAATAGCCGCTTTCTCGATAGAACATATAGGACTTCGCATGGAGCCTCGTTTCCTTCACATCATAGGAAATACGCACCGTGGTATGCGGGAGCTTCGCCAATTCTAAAATGGCTTTCGCTTCCGTGGCGCCCATGTAAGTGGTCGTCGCCACGCGGAGCTCTCCGCCGCGCTCTGTGAATTTCCGAAGCGCCGGCAACAGAAGCAATAGGCCGGAATAACGAATGAAAGACATGAGCATGTCGATACGATCGGCCGACGCGATTTCCTTCGTCAGCTCTGTGATCATGGACGCGTCTTTTTTCGAATTGGTGAAAAGGAAGGAACGAGTGAGTGATGTGGCCGGCCTCTCCCACGTGCGTTCTTTGATTTTATTCGCCCGATGTTCTAGGGACTTCAAAAGAAATTGATCTCTCACCACGCCGTGGCCGTCACCCAATTCTTCTATGGCACCCACCAACTTCGCCACCAGGCTATTCACCAGCTCCACTTCCCGCTCCATGCGGTTGTCTTCATTTCTGTCGGCGATTTCCTTCAAAGAAATCCGCACCAGCTTCTCTAAGTACGAAGACAGATAGCCCACGGCATCCTGCGCGTCCACATCCTCTCGCTTGGCCCAGATTTCCTTCTCCGCCAGCGCCGCCTCCAGCTTCTTCGTGAAGCCCTCCGATAGCACCCGCTCATACACGCCATCTTTCAAATCTCGAATGTCAGCCATATCGCTTCCTCCTTTTGAGATTTATTATAGCCGATGAAAGGTGAAAATTCGACATTAAAAAGCGAGAGTTTAGCTGCTTCCCCACCACCGTGAACCGTTGACCGTGTAACCGTTATCCGTGCATGCTTGGCGCATCGAGAACAGGGGCACAGATTTTCTCTTCGCGAAGCAGCTTGCACCTCCATTTCCTGCTTTAGGAAATATGCACGGTAAACGGTTATACGGTTAACGGTTACACGGTAGTGAGGAAGCAGCCAAATGCGCCCTTATCCCTTATCCCTTATCCCCTATCCCCTATCCCCTATCCCTTATCCCCTGTTCCTAAACCTATTATCTTGTATATCTGAATCGAAAATAAATCATCTCCCGCTATCAGCGCGACAGAAACGCCATGTGAATGAAATTTTCCCTCTTTACTTTTTCACAAGCGTTGTTGTATAATATAGACATGAAATTCAGAGCACCGTGTGTGCACCCATCTCGGGCAGCGATCCGATTCAAAGATCAACGCGCGTAATGAAGTAAGACGGATCACTGATCTATGGGATGGAAGAATCTTGCGAGGCCCTGAAGCTCATCGGACAGGACGAAGGAATTGTGTGCTATTTCCGGAGTCCTGTGATAGCACAAGACAATGCAATACCCCTAAGGAAATAGACCTTTCGATTCCCTGATTGTACGATCGCCGAGTTCCGACGATAGCCCAGGACGCGTGCTTCGGCACACTAGCGACACCGGCACCGATTCCGAGTTCCGCATACGTCCCGTCAAAGTCTAAGGTCTTTTTTCCGTGTCTGAAAAAGTGATCAGTGATTAGTGATCAGTGATCAGGGCGCGTTTGGCTGCTTCCTCATTTAGCTCTCTCCCCTGAAGAGGGTGCCATTAAGTTAAGTTTTTGTGCCGAGGATTGACGCACCTTGTTACGCAAACCTTAAGAAAGTAGACCCTTCTCCAAGGGTCTACTTTCTTAAGGCCATAGTAACAAATCGATGCATAACCTCGGCATAAATTTCTTAACTTAGCAGCATCACCCTCCTCCAAGGGTCTACTCACGTAGGGCCAGAGTAACACAATGGGTTGAATCCTTCGGCGTCTCGTGGGGCGAGCTTACCAGCTCCTAGCTCCCAGCTCCTAGCTATGAAGAAGCAGGCAAACGCGCGTCAGGCCAACCTCCACCGCAAGCGGTCCCCCTCCTTCCAGAGGAAGGAGGTTCGATAGCGGAAGATGCGCCCCGACTACCGACCACCGACCACCGACTACTAACAATAAAAAAGCTGTGAGACTCCAAATCTCACAGCTCTTTTTGATTGCTATTTTATTTTACTACGATATTCACGATTCTCTTCGGTACGACGATGACTTTCACGATGGTCTTGCCTTCGGTGAATTTCGCCACTTCCGGGAGGGCTTTGGCTTTTTCTGCGATTTCGTCTTTGTCCATAGCCACAGGCACAGCGATGGTGGCGCGGACTTTGCCATTGACCTGTACGGCCAGCTCGACTTCGTCTACTACGAGAGCGGATTCGTCGTAAGCGGGCCAGTGTGCAGCGTGGACGCTGGCTTCTTTCTCGCCCATGCCCTGCCACAGTTCTTCAGTCATGTGCGGTACGAATGGCGCGAGGAGGATGAGGAGGTCTCTTGCGAGTTCCTTTGCCAAACTTTCTTCGATGGCTTCATGGGCATCGGCGAAGCGGTACATGTCATTTACCAATTCCATGACAGCGGAGATGGCGGTATTGAATGCAAATTTCCCGTCCAGATCTTCGGTGACTTTCTTAATGGTCTGGTGCAGTTTTCTGCGGAGCGCGGTTTCTTCAGAGGAGAGGCTACCTTTATTTTCCTTGGTGAGATCCTGGTAGGTGCCCACGATGGTCCATACGCGTTTCAGGAAGCGGTAGGAACCTTCGACGCCCTGGTCGGACCATTCCAAGTCTTTTTCCGGCGGTGCGGCGAAGAGGATGAAGAGGCGCGCGGTATCAGCGCCGTATTTCTCTACGATTTCTTCCGGGGAAACGACATTGCCTACCGACTTACTCATCTTGCCGCCATCTTTCAGGACCATGCCCTGGCAGAGGAGGTTGGTGAATGGTTCTGCATAGTCTACCATGCCGGCGTCCTGGAGGACTTTCATGAAGAAACGGGAGTAGAGCAAGTGGAGGATGGCGTGCTCGATGCCGCCGATGTACTGGTCTACCGGAGCCCAGTAGTTGACTTTATCTTTTGCAAATGGTTCGGTGTCGTTGTGCGGATCGGTGTAGCGCAGGTAGTACCAGGAGGAGTCGATGAAGGTATCCATGGTATCGGTCTCGCGGGTAGCGTCAGCGCCGCACTTCGGGCACTGGCAGTGCAGGAAGGATTCGCTGGTTTCCAATGGCGAGGTAGCGCCGGCTACGAAGTTCACGTCTTCCGGCAGTCTGACGGGCAGGTCTTTTTCCGGTACCAGCACGTTGCCGCAATGCGGGCAGTGGATGATCGGGATCGGGCAGCCCCAGTAGCGCTGACGGGAAATCAGCCAATCGCGGAGGCGGTAATTTACTTTGCCCTGGCCGATGCCCATGTCTTCGAATTTATGGGTGATGGCTTCGCGAGCCTCTGCGGATTTCAGGCCGTCGAATTCGCCGGAGTTCACGAGGACGCCGTCGGCATCATAGGCTTTGTCCATGGTTTCAAGGGTGAGGTCGCCGGCTTTGTTCTGCACGACAACCTTCATGGGGAGGCTGTATTTCTTTGCGAAATCCCAGTCGCGCTGGTCGTGGGTCGGTACGGCCATGACAGCGCCGGTGCCGTATTCGTAGAGGACGTAGTTGGCAATCCAGATCGGCACGCGTTTGCCGGTCAGCGGATGGATAGCGTAGCTGCCGGTGAACATGCCCAGTTTCGGCGCATCTTCTGCGGTGCGGACGATGTCGTTTTCATTTCTCATTTCTTCGATGAAGGCTTCCAGCTTTTCTTTTTCCGGATTTCCTTCGATGAGTTTTTCTACCAGCGGATGTTCCGGAGCCAGCACCATGTAGGTGACGCCGTAAACGGTGTCTACGCGGGTGGTGTATACCGGGATCTGGTCATCGCTGCCTTCGACTTTGAAGGAGAACTGGGTGCCGGTGGAGCGGCCGATCCAGTTTCTCTGCATGGTCTTGACACGTTCCGGCCAGCCGGGCATGTGGTCCAGGTCTGCCAGGAGGCGGTCAGCGTAGTCGGTGATTTTCAGGAACCACTGGGAAAGGTCTTTCTTCACCACGTCATTCTTGCAGCGCCAGCAGCGGCCTTCTTCGACCTGTTCATTGGCGAGAACGGTGTGGCAGCTTTCGCACCAGTTAACCTTTGCTTCTTTCTTGTAAGCCAGACCTCTTTCGTAGAAGAGTTCGAAAAGTTTCTGGGTCTGCTTGTAGTAGTCTTCGCGGCAGGTGAATACCTGGCGGTCCCAATCATAGGAGAGGCCCAGCTCTTTCTGCTGGCGGGTCATGTTGTCCATATTCGCATAGGTCCACTTAGCCGGCGGAATGCCGTGTTTGATAGCTGCATTTTCTGCAGGCATGCCAAAGGCATCAAAGCCCATGGGATGGATCACATTGAATCCCTGCATGGCTTTGAAACGAGCCACCACGTCGCCGATGGAGTAGTTTCTCACATGGCCCATGTGGAGATTGCCCGACGGGTACGGGAACATTTCCAGGACATAGTATTTCTTTTTATTCGGATCCGAATGGGTTTCAAATGCTTTGGTATCCTCCCAGATTTTCTGCCATTTCTTTTCAATCTGCTGAGGAACATATTTTTCTCGCATACATTTCACCTTCCATAAAGTAACGATTTTTTCGCTAAATAGCAGTTCTTCTAATTATATGCTTTGGCCTATGTATCGTCAAATGGAAGTTGAGGTGGCATGCCAACGCTATCGGTTTGGTAATCGGTAGTCGGTGGTCGGTAGTCGGTTCGTAATTTCCGCTATTTGACCTCCTTCCTCTGGAAGGAGGGGGACCGCGTTAGCGGTGGAGGTTGGTTTAGAAAAAAGTAGTCAGACAATCAACCGGTAGGCCAACCCCCGCCCTTCGGGCCCTCCCCCTTCCAGAGGAAGGGGGTTAGATTGATAAAAAAAGCAGCCCCGCCACCGCGAGTGCTGCTTTTTCATCAGAGGGCCAGTGCCCTCTCCCACTTTTCTTTATAGTCTGCGAATTTTTTCATCGCTTCTTCTTCTGTATTTCCTTTGAGGGAGTAGTAGATTTTGATTTTCGGCTCGGTGCCAGAGGGGCGGACGGCCATCCAGCCGCCTTCTTTCAGGGCGTATTTCAGTACATTTTCCTTCGGGAGGTCCCCCACGCCTTTCGCAAAGTCGGTGGTTTCGGAAATATCGGAAATGATTTCCCCTGCGTCCACTTCGCGAAGATGCTTCATGATGCCTTGGATCTTGGCGAGGCCTTCCATGCCCTTCAAGGTGTAGGACGTGGTCTTGTCGTAGTAGAAGCCGAAGGTGCTATAGAGGTCAGCGAGCACATCGGCCAGGGTCTTCCCTTCCTTTTTGAAATAGGCCGCCATTTCTGCGATCACCATAGCGGACACCACGGCGTCCTTGTCCTGGGCGTGGGTGCCGGTGAGGTAGCCGTAGCTTTCTTCGTAGCCCAGAAGGAAATCGTGGACCAGGTCATTTTCCCAGTCGGAAATCTTTTCGCCGATGTACTTGAAGCCCGTCAGGGTTTCCACCACCTGCACCGAGAAGCTTCGCGCGATTTCCGCGCCCAGTTCCCCGGTCACCACGGTCTTCACCATGGTAGACGCCGGCGTGAGACTTTCTTTTCTGGTGAGGCAGAGGAAATAGGTGAGGAGCGCGCCCATCTGATTTCCGGAAATCAGCGTGAAGCCTTCCCCGCTTCTCACGGCGCAGCCCACGCGGTCGCTATCAGGGTCCGTGCCGATGACCAGGTCCGCCCCCACTTCTTTCGCCAGGGAAATTCCCAGGGAGAGGGCGTCTTCATTCTCCGGATTCGGCGCCGACACCGTAGGGAAATGGCCGTCCGGCTTTTCCTGCGCCTTCACCACATGCACATCCGTGAAGCCCGCTTTCGCAAGCGCCTTCTGCACCGGCACCGCGCCGCTGCCGTGGATGGGCGTGTAAACGATGGAGAGCGGCGGCGGATTTCCTTTGAAATAAGACTGCTTATAAATAGTATCGATGAAAAGATCTACCAAGTCCTGGTCTAGCCAAGTGAGGAGATTTTCATTTCCTTTGTCATCGATGGTCGAAAGGTCCGTCACCGCTTCCACGTAGGACGTGAGCACGTCGGCGTCCTTGGGCACCAGCTGGCCGCCGTTTGGCCCGTAGACTTTGTAGCCATTGTACTCCGACGGATTGTGGCTCGCCGTGATGACGACACCGGCGATGGCGCCGAAATGCTTCACCGCAAAGGACAACACCGGGATGGGCTCCAATTCTTTGAAAAGACGGACAGGAATGCCGGCCGCTGTGAGGACGTCGGCAGTTTCCTTCGCGAAATCGGCGGAATGAAGGCGGGAGTCATAAGCGATCACCACGCCCTTCTCTAAATCCTTGGGATAGGTGACTTTGAGGTAAGAAGCAAGCCCCGCCGTCGCCTTCGCCACAGTGTAGCGGTTCATCCGATTCGTCCCCGCCCCCATAATGCCGCGGAGCCCCGCGGTGCCAAATTCCAGGTCTTGGTAAAAACGATCCTCTATATCTTTTTCGTCGGTCAAAGAGAGGAGCTCTTTCTTCGTATCTTCATCGGCCCAGGAGAGCCA
>CAVEMF010000053.1:0-9074 GCA_963616715.1 Ruminococcus bromii
GGGCGTACAAGTCGAATGATAAGATCACACTGGATGAGTATTTCAAAGAATGGCTGGAGCAGAAGGAAAGGACGGTGAAGGGATCCACGATATACGCGTATAAGCTGGCTTATAAAAATAATATCGCTGACACACTAGGAAGGCAGAAAGTAAAAAGCTTGGAGCGGCGGTTCATTGTGAATCTACTAAATCGAATAGCGGATAAGAAGGGCGTGGGAGCTGCAAACTATGCGCGCCGTGTGCTTGCGGCCATACTCAATACGGCGGTACATGAAGAAATCATTTCCCGCAATGTAATGGCAGGGATCCCACTGATAAAGGACACTAAAGCACCAGCACGGGAGACGGTACATAGGGAATTAACCGAGCAGGAATTGAGAGATTTCTTCCTACTGATAAAAAACTCACGCTATCTCAATGCGTTTAAATTCATGCTATATACCGGCGTGCGTATAGGGGAGTGTATAGCGCTGCAATGGGGTGACCTTGATTTTAGAAATGGAATGATTCGTATACAGAAAACGGCCACCAGGGATAAAGATGGGAACTGGCTAGTAGGAGAAACGCCGAAAACAAAGAGATCTAAACGCATGATCCCTATGAATATGGCTATCCGAGCTTTGATAAAGGAACAGATGGAAATAGAAAGAGATATCCGCGGTTCTATTAGTTTGTGTGGGTATGTATTCCCTAATGAGCGTGGAGGTATGGCGCCGCATTCTTCATCTGATGCAATCATAGCAGACGCGATAAGAAGAGGTCGGCAGATGAGCCCGCCCATTATTATCGAACCGTTTTCCGTGCATGCATTCCGGGATACCTTCGCCAGCAGGGCAATTAGAGCGGGAATCCCACCGAATACCTTGAAAGAGATTTTAGGCCATTCATCCTTGGCGATGACCATGGATCTCTATGCACATGTGAACCAGCAGGACAAAATAGAGGGGATGGAGAAAATGTTGGTGTTCAGCTGCTAATGAAAAGGCCACCTATATGTAGGTGGTCTTTTTGAGCTTTTATTTTCAGAAATACCCCGCAAAATACCCCTATCAATCCCCGGAAAGCACCCCAACTAAAAATAGTTATCAAATAGCAATGGGCGGATGCTGGCGGATTGTAGCGGCTGAAATATGCGATAACTACGAATGAAACAGGCGATGATCTATGAATCTTTTAGCGGCTACCGTGGACATGGCGGGCGAGTTGGTGTATAATTTTTGAGTATATAAAAATGGAAAAGTGTTGCCATTCATATGTTTTTTATAGAATAGAAAGGAAGGGGACCGATGAGCAAACCTCTCGTAGCAATCGTTGGCAGACCGAATGTCGGGAAGTCCACTTTGATCAATGGACTCGCCCAGCGCCGCGTCTCCATTGTGGAAGATATCCCCGGTGTCACAAGAGATAGAATTTATTGCGATGTGAAATGGCTCGACCGAGAATTCACCTTGATCGATACCGGCGGCATCGAATTTAGAAATGAGAAAGACCAGATTTCCAGCGGCATCCGTCAGCAGGCGGAGCTGGCCATGGAAGAAGCAGACGTGATCCTCTTCGTCGTGGACGCCCGCGCCGGCCTCACCGCCGACGACGAGACCATCGCCGGCATTCTTCGCCGCAAGGAAAAGCCTGTGGTCCTGGCTGTCAATAAAGTAGACAGCGAAAACCAGGAAATGGACATCTACGAATTTTATTCCTTGGGCCTGGGCGACCCCATCGGTATTTCCGCCGTGAACCGTCTCTCCTTCGGCGACCTCTTGGATCGCATCACCGAAGACTTCGAGCCGCAGAAGGAAGAAGAGTCCGAAGACATCATCCGCACCGCCATCGTGGGCCGTCCGAACGTAGGAAAATCCACGCTGATCAATTCCCTCCTGGGCTACGAACGCTCCCTGGTGGCTGACGAAATGGGCACCACCCGCGACGCCGTAGACTCCCTTTGGAATTTCAAAGGCAAGACCTTCATCCTGGTGGACACCGCTGGCATGCGCCGCAAGAGCAAAATCGACGAGCCGCTGGAAAAATACAGCGTCATCCGCTCCATTCGCGCCATCGACAACTGCGACGTAGCCATCTTCGTCCTTGACGCTATCGACAAGCTCACCGAGCAGGACAAGAAAATCATCGGCTACATCCACGAAGCCGGCAAGGGCCTCCTCCTCTTCGTCAACAAATGGGACGCCGTGGCCAAGGAAACCAATACCATGGTGGAATTTGAAAAAGAAATCAAGAACGGTCTCCCCTTTGCTTCCTACGTGCCCATGCTCTTTGGCTCCGCACTGACCAAGCAGCGCATCCATCGCTTAGGCGACATGATTTACAACGTCGCCGAGCAGCAGAGCCTCCGCATCCCCACCGCTGTCCTGAACGATCTCCTGGAAGATGCGAAGATGGTGAACCCGCCGCCGTCCCACGCCGGCCGCGTAGCGAAGATCTACTACATGACCCAGGTAGGCATTCGTCCGCCCACATTCGTCATGTTCGTCAACGACGCAGACCTGATCCACTTCTCCTACGTCCGTTTCATTGAAAACAAACTCAGAGAATCCTTCAGCTTCGAAGGCACCCCGATTCGCATAGTCGTACGAAGCAAAAAGGACGGTGGAGAAGAGTGATGGAATCCTGGATTTGGGTGGCCCTCGCCTATTTCATCGGCGCCATCCCAAGCGGATACATTATCGGACGCGTTTTCTATGGGGTTAATCTGAAAAAAGTAGGCAGTGGAAATATCGGCGCCACCAATGCCTACCGAGAACTCGGCGCCAAAGCCGGAGCCATCGTGCTCCTCTGCGATTTCATGAAAGGCTTCACCGCCGTGCACCTGGGCGCCCCGGATGAAGACACCATCCTCCTCTGCGCTCTCTTTGCCCTCATCGGAAATAACTGGTCCGTGTACCTCGGTTTCAAGAGCGGCAAAGGCGTAGCCTGCGGCGTCGGTGCCTTCGCCTACATCTGCTGGCCCGCCGTAGTCACCGCCTTTCTCGTATGGCTCGCCATCTTCAAGTGGAAGCACATCGTTTCCCTAGGCTCCATCCTGTCGGCCCCCTTCGTGCCGCTGGTCATCTTCCTTGACGGAAAACCTCTGGAATACGTAGCCTTCGCCTCCCTGGCAGCCTTCATCGTCATCGCAAAACACAAAGACAACATCAAGCGGCTTTTACGGGGAGAAGAAAAGCCCATTTCCAGGGAAAAGAGGAAATGACTATGAAAATAGCCATGATAGGAGCCGGCGGCTGGGGGACAGCCATGATGATCTCCCTCGCCGCACGGCACGACCACCTGACCATGTACTGCAGAAATCCGGAAACTGCAGCCCAAATGACCAAGACCAGGGAAAACGCCGGTTACCTTCCGGGCTGCCGCATTCCCCACCACGTGAAAATTACCAGTGACCTGGAAAACGCCGTGAAAGACGCCGGCTGCGTCATCATCTGCACGCCCTCCATGGCCGTCGAATCCATGGCCGAGAAAATCGCGCCATTCCTTGAGAAAGACGCCGTCGTCGTCTGCGCCTCCAAGGGCCTGGCCGACAACGCCGGCCACCGGCTCTCCGAAGTCATCAAAGACAAAGTCACCGGCATCACAGACCGCATCGTCATCCTCTCCGGCCCGAACCACGCCGAAGAAGTAGGAAGGGGCCTGCCCTGTGCCACCGTCGCTGCTTCCGAAGTGCCCGAAGCCGTAGAAATCGTGCAAGACATCTTCATGAGCCCCATCTTCCGCGTCTATCGAAGCGACGACATCAAAGGCGTAGAATTTGGCGGTGCTCTGAAAAATATCATGGCCCTCGCCTGCGGCGTCCTTGATGGCATAGGCCTTGGCGACAATTGCCGCGCCGCCCTCATGACAAGAGGCCTTGTCGAAATGACCCGCTTCGGTGTGTACTTCGGCGCCGACATGACCACCTTCTTCGGACTCTCCGGCATGGGCGACCTCGTCTGCACCTGCACCAGCGTCCACAGCCGTAACCACACCGCCGGCATGATGATGGCCGAAGGCAAGACCGCCAAAGAAATCACCGAAGGCACCAACATGATCGTAGAAGGCATCCGTACCGCCCGCCTCGTCCACGACATCGCCAAACGCGAACACATCGACATGCCCATCACCGAAGAAGTGTGCCACCTCATCGAAGGCGACCACTCCGCCTTAGAAGCCCTGGAACTCCTCATGACCCGCGCCAAAAAAGCCGAGTCCGAGACCTATCCATCATAAAGAAACTATAGTAAGGAAATCCGCAGCCGCCACCTGGCGGCTGTTTTTGATTGGAAAGTTAGTGATCCGTGATTGGTGGTTAGTTCGCGTCTTCCTGAGTCGGTAGGGAGGTGTATGCTTATTGGTCGGAATTAGGAAAAATTTATAATACCTTAATGGACAAGTTCTAAAAAATAATGATACAATTTTCTCAAAGGTCCACAAAGAGTGGAAAGGTGGCGCTTGCTGAGAGGGGCGAGAGACGCCGTGTGGAAGTATATAAGTATTCATGAAAGGAGAATATGTATGCAGAAAAAAACAAAGAAGGGTATACGGTTGGTGGCCGCGGTGTCTATGGCCCTCTTGGGTATGTCCTATGGCATGATCGGCCAGGTCGAAGCTTATGGGACGGCCGAGAATCCGGGAAGCTATGATTCTTATAAAGCTACTGCCTCGAGTGACGTGGATACCAAGGATATCTATGTAGCGAAGTATAGTGAGAAGGACGGCAGCATCGAAGGTATCAGCGATTTCCAGATCGGCGCTATGCGTGGCGAGGCTGTCACTGGAATCGATAGCAATGACGCCAAGGGTCAAGTGCTTGATGGGGATAATAAGGAGACTCAGGCGAAGGTCGATGGCTCCAAAGCCGGCAGCGTGACTGCTTGGGGACTGTATGCAGAAAATAATGGTCTTAGCCATGCGACCATCACTATCGGAGATAAGAACAATGCTACGGAAATCACCGGTGGCAAGGATAGTACAGATCCGAAGGAGGAGGAGACTTCTGTGAAAGATGGTGCTAAAGGCGTGGACAAAGGGGCAACGGAGACTACGCCTGGCACGACCACTATAGAAGTCGAAGGAGACGAAAGCACCACGGATCCGACGAGAGGTGGCGATGGTGGCGATGGAGCGGCCGGTGCAGCGGGCGGCGATGCGACGGGCTATGGCATTGTTCTTGGCAAGGGCAGCGATGTCGCTATCCATGTGATTAATAATGAAGTAGCGAAAAATGAATTCATCGTCACCGGCGGTAAAGGTGGCGATGGTGGTGATGGCGGCGCTGGCGGCAGCGGCCAGAGCTTTGCGGATACCAATGCTACTAGCCAAGGTGGCAGAGGTGGCGCCGGCGGTGATGGTGGCGCCGGCAGTGATGGTGGCGCTGCCAAGGTGGACTATATCGCTGTAAAAAATACGACCGGCCTCCGCGTGGATCTGAATTATGATGACGCGAAGAGAGATACGCAGACGGACATCAAAGCTACCGGCGGAAAAGGTGGCAATGGTGGTGAAGGTGGGCAAGGTGGCGCCGGCGGCACCGGTGGTGAAGGCGGTGATGGCGGCAGTGCCGGTGATGGCGGTCAAGGCGGCAAAGGCGGCGAAGCCAGTGCTACGGGCATGACTTTTGCCGGCGTCAGCGGCTTGGAAATCCACGGTGATGGGTTCAATGTCAGTGCTTATGGCGGCGAAGGCGGTGCCGGCGGTGATAGCGACTTCGGCGGCCAAGGCGGCATAACTGGTCAGGGCGGCGCCGGTGGTAATGGCGGAAATGGTGGCGATGGCGGTAAGGCTACAGCCACAACGCTGACGATTTCTAATGCCCAGAATGTCACGCTCCAGATCGATACCATTTCCGCTAATGCTACCGGCGGCAATGGCGGTAATATCGGTTCCGGTGGCGGATCCGGTGATGACCGCCCCAGTAGCACTGAGAGCCAAGTGGATGTCGTCTCGGCTGTGGAAGATACGAGCGGTTCCGAAGAATCGGAAGTGGATGACCGCAGAGGCAAGGCCGGCGAGAAGGCCGGCAATGGTGGCAGCGCGGAAGCGAAGGCAGTACACCTGGATGGCGTCACCGGTCAGATGACTGTAGAGTCCATCACGGCCACAGCCACGGCAGGCGAGGGCGGAAAGGATACGCAGCCAACCAAGCAGCAGATCGGCACGAATGGCACGCTGGCCCACGCACTGGCTTTGGATTTCAAGAATACGACCGTGGAAGTCCTTGGCGATAAGGATGTAGGAAATGGCATCACTATTCGCGCGGAGGCAGCTAATGCCAGCGGCGAAAAGAAGACTGAAGAGGACGATAGCACAGGAAATACAAAGAGCAGCACTTCTAGTGAAACGGGCGCGGCAGGGAATGTCGCTGTGGCGATCCACCAGGACGGCGGCGCTATTTCCTATATCGCCAATGGCAAGTTTGCGGTATCCGCAGAGGCAGAAGGCGATGGGTGTTACACGGATGGAACGACGGAAAAAACAGCATCCTATATGAATACGGAGTCCGATGCCTTTGCGACGGCGATGGAGCTGGCAGGTGGCAAGACCACCATCGAAGCAGATGAGGTGGCTCTGTCTGCTATTTCCAGAGCGGATAGGGATGGCCTGAGCGCGGCTTACACGATCCATGTCACCAATGGCGGAAATCTGGCGATCAACGCGGTGGCCGGGGATGATTCGAAGGAGCCCGGTGGCATCACCATCAAGGCTTCCTCTGATGCAGGAAGTGAAGAGAATGAGTCTAAAGGCATCGGTAGAGCCGTGGGCATCAGCAATATGAGCGATGCTGATGACAATGCTGCCGGGGCTTCTGGCCGCGACACGATTACTCTGATTACCGATGGTCAAGTGATTATTTCCGCGGTGCAGAAGAATGAGAACGCAGACAAAGACGAGCCGCCGACGGAATCCACTGCGTTAGTGGCTGAAAATGCTGCCGATGAAACGGCTTCTGTGGCTTACGCGGTAGAGCTTAGCGGCGCTGACTTGACCATCGATGCGCTTAATGGCATCGAAATTTCTGCGGCCAATGCGGCAGCCACGAAGGCCGGCGAATATGCGCTGAAGGCGGAGGACTCTACCGTAACGCTTTACGGCGGAAAGGGAGACGATCCGATCACCTTTAATGGGAATGTAGATCTTAGCAAGAATAGCACCATGACTCTCCGTAGCTCTGCGTCTACGAAAAAAGCACAGGTCGTGGAATCGGCAGAAGCTGCTGCGGTCACCACCACCGGTCAGGGCAAGGGCGACCTGACGCTCGATGCATCTACCTTGATTCTCCAGGAAGATGCAGAGGAGCTCAAGGTGGCTGGTAATATGGATGTCACTGGTAGTAAGATTTATTTCTATGATGATATAAATCCCGATGAAAAGTATATCGGTGTCGAAAGTAATCCTGCATACGAAGATTTCCGTAAAATCGATATCATCACGAATTTGAATGTTCAGGGCGAAAATGAACTGTTCGTCCGAAGCAATAGCTTATCGGAGGATGTAAGCGATTGGATTTCCGTAACGGGTAAGGTAGAAGGCCAAGAAACCGATGGGAAGAATGCTAAGGTGAACATCACTGTCTTCGACGAAGGCATGAAGACAGGCTACGATGGAAAGAAAGACGGCAAGGGCTGGGATGGCGCAGAACCGGAGACCGCGGGTGTCACTTTCGATGGTAAGGCACTGGACAATGAAATCACTGTGATTTCCTCCAATGGCACCAGCAATGTGGACTACACCGCAGAAGCACTGGCTTATGACAATGGCGTATGGGCTTACGAGTACGATGTGGATGTGGATGTAAAGGATGGAAAGAATGTAGTCCTCACGCAAGTGGCTACCACCTCCGCGAAAGCATCGGCCGCGCAGAAGACCGCCGTGGATGGAAATATCGCCGCTGCATCGGCAGCCGTTTCCTTCTTCGGCGCTGACGAGACGCTCCATGAAAGACTGGGAGACCTGCGCGCAGCGAAAGGCGATAAGGAAAATGGCATCTGGGCGAAGTACATCGGCGGCCGCCTGTCTGCTGATGGTATGGGCCGCGACGTGAAGGTGAAATACAATGGCGTAGAAATCGGCTATGACCACGCCCTTGGAAATAACTGGACTGTGGGTGTGGCCGGTGAGTACATCGATGGTGACACCACCTTGACCTCCGGCAACGGCAATGTAAAGACCAAGGCCGGCGCTCTCTACGGCACTTGGCTGGGTGATAAGGGACACCACTTGGATATCATCGCGAAAGTCGGCAAAGTCGATAGCGAGACCCACTCCTTCGGCGGCACGATTTCCAAGCAGATGGACGGCGATTTCGATGCGAATGCCTACAGCCTCTCTGTGGAGTACGGGCGCAAGTATGATGTCAATGAGGATTGGTTCGTCACTCCGACGGCGCGCCTGTCCTATGTACACATGGGCAGCGCCAGCTACGATGTGAAGGCTTTCAATAACACCATGCACGCGAAGAATGACTCCTTCGACAGCTTTATCCTCCGCGCCGGCGCGAGAGTGGGCAAGAAACTCTCCGGCAATGGCAGCTTCTATTTCAAATTGGCAGCCCTCTACGACTTCGATGGCGACATGGCCACCACCATTTCCGCCGATGGCAGAAGCGCGACCTATGAAAAGGACCTCGGCGGCTTCGGCCTCGAGTACGGCGTAGGCTTCGATAAGAGCTTCGGAAATAGCAGCCTCTACTTCGACCTCGAACGCATCAGCGGCGGCGACCTCGAAAAGGATTGGGGCGTGAACGTAGGCTTCCGCTATCAGTTCTGATGGGGCTGGCGTGAATTTCATAGCGTAAGAAATAAAAACTCCCGGGAGATTTCTCTCGGGAGTTTTTGGTGTGCTTTGCCTTCTTTGGGAAGAAGGTGGCCGAAGGCCGGATGATGGTTTGTTAGTGATTAGTAGTCAGTGGTCAGTGATCAGGGCGCGTCTGGCGGCGGAGGCAGCGGACAGGCTTACCGCTAGTGCGGATGGATCCTTCGACTACGCTCAGGATGACGAGACGGGGGTGGCGGCAGAGGCAGTGGGCGGTGTATAAGGCTAGTGCGGATGGATCCTTCGCTGCGCTCAGGATGACGAAATGGGGGCGGTGG
>CAVEMF010000054.1:0-8962 GCA_963616715.1 Ruminococcus bromii
GCGAGGCACTCCATCCCGCCCTATTGGGCGGCCCCTTCTCCAAGGGGCGACTTGCTTAAGGCTAGATAAACACCTCAAGAACAACGCCTGCAGTGACGCGCCATACTGTTTCATTCCAAATCGCTGGGGTGCGCCCCTGGAGACTAAGTCAGTAGTCGGGGGTCAGGACGCTATTGACACTGGCGTCAAATGCGCCCTGACCACTAATCACTGATCACTGACCACTAAACCTCCCCGTCATCCTCTCCTCTTCGCATCTTCTTCATAGGCCTTAATAATCGCGGCCACCAGGTCGTGGCGGACTACGTCGTCTTCGCTGAAATAGACGTGACCAATGTCTTTCACTCGCTTCAAGACTCTTTCGGCGTCGATGAGGCCGCTCTTCACGTGGGGCGGCAGGTCGATCTGGGTGGTGTCGCCATTGATGACCATCTTCGAGCGGTGGCCGAGGCGCGTCAAGAACATTTTGATCTGCTCCACTGTGGTATTCTGCGCTTCGTCCAAGATGATGAAAGATTTCTCCAGCGTGCGGCCACGCATGTAGGCCAGAGGCGCCACTTCGATCTGCCCTTTCTGCTGGAGCCTTACAAATTCCTCGGGGCCAAACATATCCGACAGCCCATCAAAGAGGGGACGCAGGTAGGGATTTACCTTTTCCTGCAGGTCGCCGGGCAGGAAACCCAGCTTCTCCCCGGCTTCCACCGCCGGACGCACCAGGATGATGCGCTGCACGTCGTGATTGCGAAGGGCAAAGGCTGCGAGCGCCACCGCCAGATAGGTCTTCCCTGTCCCCGCCGGACCGATGCCGAATGTAATGGAATTTCTGCGGATGGTGTCCACGTAAATCTTCTGCCCCAGCGTCCGAGGGCGCAGCGGCACACCAGCTTTGGTGAAGTTGATGATGTCATCCTCCATCTCCCGGAGCATGTACTCCTTCCCTTCATCCAGTAGCCGCATCACCAGCCGCACCTGCCTCTCAGACAGAGTAATGCGATTTCGTATCATCCGCCGAAGCTCGGCGACCACAGCCAGCGCCGCGGCTAAGGGCTCTTCCTCACCTTTGAGACGGATCAGATTTCCTCTCCCGTACACGTCCACGCCATAGTGCTCGCCAATGGCGGCAAGATACGAGCTATCTCTCTCGAAAAGGTGGGTCGCCTCCTCGCGGCCTTCCACCATGATTTGTTCTATTTTTTCTGCCATGCAAGTCCTTTCGTATAATTTTAGTAATTAGTGGTCAGTGATCAGTGATCAGGCCGCATTTGACTGCTGCCCCATTCTCATCGATACCGCTATCGATTTAGTGGTCGGTAGTCGGGACGCATTTAACACTAACCCCAAATGCGTCCTGATCACTAATTACTGACCCCTAATTACTAATCACTGACTACTGATCACTAATTACTAAACCACTAGCGAGTTTCCCTGACTGTTAAACTAGCCAATAAACCGCCTCACGGCCTTCCCGCCTATATAGTCACACCGATCCCCCTGAAAGATCTGTCTCTCTTCCATCAGGGCGTCGATTCGTTTCTTTACGTCCCACCAGGGGGAGCCGCCGTTGACGGTCAGCGTATTTCCTCCGGAAGCGCGGCCTACGATGCGCTGGATGACGATGTCCTTCCGAAGGTAGGAAAGAAATAGGATCACCCGCTCCATGTACTCTTCCATAGAGGAAAGTGTCACCTCGCCACGCTCATACATGTCTGCCAAGGCGGTGCCTTTTACGATGTAGAGCGAGTGGAGCTTCACCTCCGTCACCGGGAGCACGGAAATGAGCTTCGCCGTCTCCACCACATCGAGCCGGTCATCCCAAGGAAGGTCGGCGATCACATGAGTGCATTGGCCGAAGCCGTAGCGTCCGATGCGAAGAGCCGCGTCGATGTACTCCGCCGCCGTGTGGCAGCGGCCGATTTTCTCCAACGTGTGCACATTGGAACTTTGAAGTCCCAGCTCGATGGTCACGTCCTTCCCATATTTCTCAGACGCTTCTTTCAAAATGTCCAGGTACACTTCGTGAATGCAGTCCGGCCGCGTGGACACATCCACCGCCACCACATCGGGATAACTCATGGCCTCATGGATCCAGCTTTTGAAATCGGATGGCGCTGCGTAGGTATTCGTAAAGTTTAAGAAATAGGCGATGAACTTCTTCGCCTTGTACTTGGGCCCCACGTGAGCGATGCTCCGATCCAGCTGGCGGGTGATGCCAAGGCCAAGCGCCTTGGTCTCATAGTCCGCGCCGATGGACCCGCAAAAGATGCAAGACTCCTTCGACAAGGTGCCGTCCCGATTCGGACAAGTCACCGGCAGCGCGATGGGGATCTTGTACACCTTCTCACCGTAGGTCTCTTTCAAATAATCAGAATAATTTCGGTAATGTTCCATTCACTTCACACCATCGAATCCTTATAAACAACTATCCAAGGTAATTATATAACAAAAGCCGGAGTCCTGCATTTACAATCCAAAAAGAGTTTTGTAAAATTGGAAAAAGTGATTAGTGATTAGTGGTCAGTGATCAGTGCGCATTTGACTGATTGCTCACTCTCACCGCTTCCGCTATCGAATTAGTAATCAGTAGTTAGTGGTCAGTGGTCAGCGGCGCCCATTGCCAAATGCGCCCTGACTACTGATCACTGATTACTGATTACTGATTACTAGTCCGATAATGGTTCCATCACCAACAGCGCCCTGATCACTAATCACTAACCACTAATCACTAATTACTAACCGAGGTGCCTATGCTAAAAATCCGTACCGCCCAGCTCGCCATCGAGCCGGGGCAAATCCGCGCCAACTGGGCGCTTATAGAAAAAGAAATCGCTCTCGCCAAAGAAGATGGCGCGAGCCTTTTGGTATTGCCGGAAATGTGTCTCACCGGCTACCTCATCGGCGACCTGTGGGACCAGCGGGCTTTCCTTCGTGAAGCCGAGGCCTATGGCGACCGCATCCGCGAGGCCTCCAAGGGTCTGGTGATCCTTTGGGGCAATGTGGCCGTGGACTGGGACAAGACCAATGACGACGGCCGCGTGAGGAAATACAACGCCGCCTTCGTAGCCCAAGACGGCCGCCTCCTTACACCCTTAGGCACGTCCCGCCCCTACGCCATCAAAGCGCTGCTTCCAAACTACCGCTGCTTTGACGACCGCCGCTACTTCACCTCCCTTCTCGCTTACGCCCAAGAGAGAGGCAGCGCGCCAGAAGAAGAGCTCGCGCCCTTTCATATTTCCATCGGCGAGGAAACTTTCTCCGCCGGCGTCCTTCTCTGCGAAGACAGCTGGGATGAGAATTACCATTTCTCTCCCATGGAAATCCTTGCCCTCCGCGGCGTAGACCTTTTCTTCAACCTGTCCTCCTCTCCTTTCACGCTGGGGAAAAATGAAAAGCGCCACCGCATGCTCTCGAAAGCCCTCGCCGCTCTCCATGTGCCCATGATCTACGTGAACCACCGAGGCCTGCAGAACAATGGCAAGACCTGCTACACCTTCGACGGCATGACCGCCGCCTATGAGGAGAGCGGCCGCCTCATCGCCGAAGCAGCGCCTTACGAGGAAGCGCGAAGCACATTTCTTTTCGAGCCGCGCGCAAAGCATATTTCCACAGAAAAAAGCATGGCTCCCTACGAAGGAGACATGCTGCTACCCGCCATGCGCTACGGCGTGAAAACTTTTTTGGAGTCCATCGGCGTTTCGAAAGTGGTCATCGGCGTCTCCGGCGGCATCGACTCCGCGGTGAATGCCGCCCTCTATCGCTCCGTCCTCCCAGCGGACCATTTGCTCCTGGTCAATACGCCCACCCGCTTCAACTCCGAAATGACGAAAGGCTTTGCGAAGAAGCTGGCCACCAATCTCTCCGCCTCCTACCTCACCATCCCCATCGGTGACTTCATCGACGACACAGCGAAGGCGCTCGAAGGCCTCCCGCTCCAGGATGGACATAGGGTCCACCTCACCGGCTTCATGAAAGAAAATATGCAAGCCCGCGACCGCTCCGCCCGCATCCTCTCCGCCCTCTCGGCAGCCTTCGGCGGCATCTTCACCTGCAACGCCAACAAAACAGAAACCACCGTGGGCTACGGCACCCTCTACGGCGACCTGGCCGGGGCACTAGCCGCGACGGCAGACCTTTGGAAATACCAGATCTATGACCTGGGACGTAAGCTCAACGATTGGTACGGCTCGGCCGTCATTCCCGAAGGCATCTTCACCGTGAAGCCCTCCGCCGAACTTTCTGAGAAACAAGACGTCACCCAAGGCCTCGGCGACCCGCTCATCTATGAATACCACGATTTCCTCCTGCGAAGCTTCGTAGAGCCTTGGGAAAGAGCGACGCCCGAAGACCTGCTCCTTTGGTACAGCGAAGGCACACTGGAAGAGCACATCGGCTGCGCTGTTTCTGTTTCAGACATTTTCAGGACACCCGCCAACTTCATCGCCGACCTGGAGAAATGGTGGCGCCTCTTCGCCGGCTTCTCCGTAGCCAAACGCATCCAGACCCCGCCGATCCTCGCCATGAGCCGCCGCCCCTACGGCTACGACCTCAGGGAATCGCAAATGAAGCCGTACTTCACGGATGGGTACTTGGAATTGAAAGAGAAACTTCTAGGCCTGAAAACGGATGTGCCCAATGACGCAACCATCGCAGCCATTAAGGAAGGTAAGCGTCTGATGGATGATCCCACAGCCCCGAGATACACCAGCATGGATGAACTAAGGGCAGCGCTGAATAATAAATAAGACTCATTATGCAATTCTTTGAAATAATGAAATTTAAATACCAGCAAGTAGAATGATTATGTTACGTAAGCCTTACATGAGTAGACCCTTGGAGAAGGACCCTCCATAGCGCCGGATAGAAATGCGCCAAAGGCGCATAATCGGCAGTAGCCGCAAGTATGCTTACTGACTCTACAGCCATCCATGCTGTCATCCTGAGCGAAGTCGAAGGATCTATTCAGCTATAGCGGTATACATGCCAAACTGACACGAATGCCCGCGTGCGTTTTCGGGACGCGAGTATGACTGCTGAGTCAGTAAGCATGCACACCGCTACTGCGGATGGATCCTTCGGCTTCGCTCAGGATGACAGCATGAAAGTCGTTAGAGTCAATGCGCATGCTTAGGGCTATTGCTGGTTATGCACCTACGGTGCATTTCTATCCGGCGCTTTGGAGGGCCCTTCTCCAAGGGTCTACGGATTGAGGCTAGTGCAACATGAATCATTCTACCTGCTGGTATTTAAAATGCTTAACTTAACAACATTGCTTCTCCAGGGAGCGACGCATTTTAAGGCTACAGTAATAATCAGCCTCGAACGTGAGCATATGGCATCATCCGGCCTACGGCCACCTTCTTCCGGGAAGAAGGCTTAAGGAAGAAGAAGGCTTAACGCGTCCTTATCCCTTATCCCCTATCCCTTATCCCCCCAAAAGAACCGCCCCGAGAGACATTTCTCTCGAGGCGGTTTTTATTTCCTATATCATTTCTTCAAGAAGGCCGCCAGGGTGGCGATGACGAGGCTTGAGTCCAGGGGTTTGGCCAGGTGTTCGTTCATGCCGGCTTCCATGGCGTTCTGCCGATCTTCGGCGAAGGCGTTGGCGGTCATGGCGATGATGGGGATGGTCTTCGCGTCGGCTCTCTCCATGGCGCGGATGGTGCGGGTGGCTGTCAGGCCGTCCATGATAGGCATCATCACGTCCATGAGGATCGCATCATACTCGCCTTCCTTAGATGCAGCGAAGGTGTCTACTGCTTCTTGACCGTTCATAGCTTTGACGACGGTCGCGCCGGCCTGGGTGAGGAGGAATTCGGCGATTTCCATATTCAGCTCATTGTCTTCGGCCAGAAGAACCTTCGCACCGGAGATGTCCGCGGTGCTCTTCACGGTCTCGATTTCCTGGGCTTTGGGATCTAAGGTGAGCGGCAGGGTCACGGTGAAGACGGTGCCTTCGCCGTAAGCGCTCTGGCAATCGATGGTACCGCCCATCTGCTCGACCACGCGTTTCGCGATGGCTAGCCCCAGCCCGGTGCCGTTGTAGGAGGAGCGAGCGTCGGAGAGTTCCTGGGCAAATGGTTCAAACATACGCTTCTGGAAGTCTTCGCTCATGCCGATGCCATTGTCCATGCAAGTGATGATGATGCGGGACTCGGTATCGGAGATCGGTTCCTCCCGGGCCTTCAAAATGACGAATCCGCCTTCGCGGTTGTACTTGATGGCGTTGCCGATGATATTCATCAAGGTACGCTTCACATAGAGCGGGCTTCCGATGAAATTGTCATGGCTGCACTCGTTCTCGAAGGTGAGGGAAATATGAAGCGCATCGGCCTGCTTCTCCACGATTTCTTCGATGTCGCGGAGCATGTCCTTCAGGTTGAAAGGTTTATTTTCCAGGACGATTTTCCCAGACTCCAATTTGCTGATTTCCAGGACTTCATTGACCAGCTCTAAGAGGTAGCCAGAAGCTTCCCAGATTTTTTTCCGGTACTCTTCCTGCTTTGCTGCATCATCCTTGTAATGGCCGGCGATTTCCACCATGCCGCGGATGCCATTGATAGGCGTGCGGATGTCGTGGCTCATGCGGCGAAGGAATTCGGTCTTCGCCAGGTTTGCCATTTCCGCTTCCTTGGCTTTTTCGTACAGGTGTGCCTGGTACTCCGCTTCTCTTTCCTGTTCCTTCGCCATGGCTTTCCGGTTCGCCCTCTGGCGGCTCCAGAGGATTGCCAGCATGAAGACGAGGCACGCGAGGCCGGCATAGAATGTATTTCTGGAACGGTTTGCAAATACCTTATCATCGGAAACGAATTGGTAAATATAGTAATTGCGTCCATTGGTCATAGAAGCGTAGTAGCCGGTCCCGTCCACCAGGATCGCTACCGGTTCGTCCTTAGTTGCCCGTCCGGTGTAGGCCACTTTGATCGCCTCGATGACGCGTCCATACTTGGCTTCTGCTTCGACGATGTCCTTGTCATTGCAGGCGAGGATCTGATTTCCTTTGGCCACGATGACATGAGAATTGAGGTGGGTATGGAAACCGCTCATGAGGCGCTGCAGGTCCAGGTCGTAGCCCTCCGCATAGACTGCATTGGTGCGATAATAAGCCACGATGACGCGGCCGTCCGGCAGACCGCCGGCGGCGAAGTCCACGAAGGAGCCGTCTTCCTTATATATGCGGTCGGAGTAGACTCTGACAGGATAGTCCCCCACTTCCAGGATGACAGAGCTCTGGAGATGAGACAGGAATTCCTGGGACAGCTGGCCACTCTCCTGGTAATGGGTCACCAGCTTCCCATCCTTGGTGAGCACGGCAAGCCCGGTCAGGCGGAGTTCTTTGGTGATCTTTTCCAGATAGGCATCGTCCAGGGCCTGGCCATGGGCGGCGTCATTCTGCACATGCCCGGCCTTATCGATCACCCGGTCCAAGCCCTGCATGATGGTGACGTGATTGTATTTCTGGGCCATCAGGTACTCGGACTTCACATAGTCAGAAGTATCCTGCATTTCCACATAGAGCTGGTGGAGATCCGATTTCCCGGAGAAAGCGTAGACGCCCAAAAGGAGACAGAGGGAGAAGAAGAGCATCACGTGGATGAGCATCATCTCCTGGTGGAGTGCGTGTAGTAGTTTATTTTTCAAAGACCGGTCCCTCCACATACTTCTGCGGTTCATCTACGTAGTGGCTGAGAATTTCAGCAGTGGTGCCATCCTTACGCATGGTATCGATCACCTGCTGCAGCTCCTCAGCGATGCCGCGCTTATCATTCAAAGAAAATGCTACGCCTACCTTGGCCACCATGATCGGTTCGTCCAAGATGCGGAATTTCGCATGATAGTCCTTCATGTACTGTTCGATGACAGTCTCGTGAGCACCGATGGCATCCACCAGACCCTTGCTCAGGTAAATATACACCAGGTCTCTATCAAAGAAACTGTACACCCTCTTCACATGGGGCGCGTCGCCTTTCGGATTGGAGAAATAGCCATCCGGCTTTGTGGTGGACTGCACGGCGATGGTCCGGCCTTCCAGGTCAGCGATACGCTGGATGTCGCTGTCGGGATTCACCGCAATGGACTGGCGGCTGGCGATGTAAGGGCCGGCCCAGAGATATTTCTTCTCGCGGCCATTCATAGAGAAACAGCTCCAGATGCAGTCGATCTTCCCGCTATTCAGGAGCTCGTCCTTGTCTTCCCAATTGATGCGGACGATGTCGGCCTCATAGCCCATGCGGCCAAAAGCCTCCCGCGCCAGCTCCGCGTCGATGCCGGTGGAATTGCCATTCTCATCGATGTAGCTAAATGGCGGGTACGCGTCGATCCCTATCACGATCTTCTTGTCATACCGCTGCGCTTTCTTCTCGGCCGTGCTTCCGCAGCCAAAAAGAAATAGCATGGCCACCAAAAGAAATAGCCAAATCCCCCATCTTCGCAAGCCTACGACGCTCATATGTGATCCTTTCGCTGATGAAATAGAGTGTACCGGAAATTTACATACAGTTATGGACATTATAGCAAATGGAGAGGAGGAGGGGCAATGTTTTTTTGCGGAGTGACGCTATCGGTTTTGGGGATAAGGGATAGGGGATAAGGGATAAGGACATGCTTACCTGCTTCCTCATAGCGAGGAGCTTGGAGCTTGGAGCTTTTGTAGAGACAGTAGGCATACTTGACGCTACAGCGAATAGATCCTTCGCTGCGCTCAGGACGACGCACGAGAAAGCTGTAGAGACAATAAGTACACTTAGGACTAGTGCAAATTATGCCAAGGTCAGCATCGTTTTGTTTCTATAGCCTTACGTGAGTAGACCCTTGGAGAAGGGTCGCGCGATAGCGCCGGATAGAAATGCACCGTAGGTGCATACTCAGCAGTAGCGGTAAGCATGCTGATGTTTGTTGAGAGTTTGCATGATTCCGCTACTGCTGGTTGTGCCTCTTCGAGGCACTTCTATCCTCCGCTATCGCGCGC
>CAVEMF010000055.1:0-8875 GCA_963616715.1 Ruminococcus bromii
CCTATATACATCCATTTCATTGATATAGAAAATTATTTTTTAGGAGGAAATCAAAATGATTAACAACGATCTGCTTTACTACATCCCATCCGGTGAATTCGGCAAAGAAGGCGTCCTGGGCCTGCTGAAAACCCATCCGGAAATTCGTTTCGTATCTCTGGTAGGCATCGACCTCGCCGGCAATGACACCGATGAGAAAGTGCCGATCGAGCTGTTCCTGAAAAACTACGACGACTTCTTTGCTGGCACCGCTGTACAGACCGACGGCTCCTCTGTGGTTCTCATGAACATCGCTACCCTGAACGATGCGCGCGTTGATATGGTGGCTGACCCGACAGTTAACTGGTATGTAGACTACAACGAAGAAAACCTCTACAGCAATGGCCGTCCGGTAGGCACCCTTCGCATTCCATGCTTCCTTCTCCACAATGGCAAATACATCGACTCCCGTGCGATCCTCAAAGACTCCTGCGCTTATGTAGGCGCTAAACTGAAAGAACTTCTGGCCGGCGGCAAAGTGATCAAAGGCATGGAAGGCGTGAACTTCGACGACATCGAAGACATCAAATTCACCATCGGTACCGAATTGGAATTCTGGGTCAAGACCCCGAGCGAAACCGAAACCGTACAGCACCTCTCCATTTCCCAGAGACTGCAGGAACAGTACTGGCAGAGAATGCGCGGCAACGTCCGTACCGCTATGGAAGAAGCCATCGAAGAACTGGACGCTCGCGGCATGCATGTAGAAATGGGCCACAAAGAAGTCGGCGGTATCAAACCGAAAGTCGATGACGCAGGCCACACCGTAGACGTATGCGAACAGCTGGAACTGGACTGGCTCTTCTCCATGAACCCGCTGCAGGCAGCAGACAACGAACTGGAAGCCCGCATCGTCATCCGTGAAGTATTCCGCAAATACGGCCTCGACGTTTCCTTCCAGGCAAAACCGATCATCGGCGTAGCAGGCAGCGGCGAACACACCCACGTAGGCATCTGCGCTACTCTGAAAAACGGCAAGTCCCTGAACCTCCTGGCTCCGCTGGATATGAAAGAAGACTTCCTCTCCACCATCGGCTATGGCTTCATCATGGGTATCCTGAAGAACTACGAAGCTACCAATCCATTCGTATCCTCCACCACCGACGCATTCAACCGTCTGAAACCTGGCTTCGAAGCACCGGTCTGCATCGTCACCTCTCTGGGTCACAATCCGGAAGTTCCGTCCCGTAACAGAACCATCCTGATCGGTCTCGTCCGCGACATCGAAAACCCGAAAGCTACCCGCTTCGAACTCCGCGCTCCGAACCCATTCACCAACACCTACTTGGCTGCTTCCTGCCTCTTCCTCACCGCACTCGATGGCATCACCTATGCCATCACCTCCGGCAAGAGCCCGGCAGAACTCCTGGCAGAACTCTCCAAGAAACCGGGAGAAGAAGCTGACTACCTCGAAGCAGGCAGAGCATATCGCTGCGAAGACAACGTATTCGAAGACTTCACCCAGGAAGAACGCGACGCTGCCTTCGGCAAACCGCCGGCAACCGTTTGGGAAAATGTAAGAACCATGAAAGCGTCCCCGGAAAAAGCAGCAGTCATCACTGCCGGCGACAGCCTGAATGAAACCATCGTGGCTTCCTTCCTCGACTCCATCGTGTATCGTTGGGAAAATGAACTGGTTGACCGCATCATCCCGGCTACCGAAGCGCTCGTCAAAGGCTTCAAGAAACTGGAAAGCGAAGACGAACTGGACGAAGAACGTTGGGAAGCTATCCTCGCTAAGAAATATGAACTGATCAAAGACACCAAAGCTTCCAAATCCATCACCACCAAACTGAAAGAAGCTCTCGAAGCAGGCGACTACGACACCGCATCCGACCTGCAGGTAGAACTCTCCAAGAAAGCAGAAGCTCTGGAAAAAGAATACGCAGTATACGCTGGCAACATCGTAGGCTAATTCTGTAGAAATAAAAATCCCTCACCGGAATCTCCGACGGGGGATTTTTTGTGTGAAGTAGTCGGTATTCGGTATTCGGGGCGCATTTTCCGTTCTCAAGCCTTCTTCTCTGAAGAAGGTGGCCGAAGGCCGGATGATGCTTTGTAGAGTGATCTTCTCTTCTTTGAGGCAATGCTATTAAGCTTAAGCATTTTTAAATACCAGCAGATAGAATAACTCATGTTGCACTAGCCTCAATCCGTAGACCCTTGGAGAAGGGTCGCGCAAAGCGCCGGATAGAAATGCGCCGAAGGCGCATACTCAGCAGTAGCGGAAAGCATGCTGATGTTTGCATAAGGGGTTGCATGATACCGCTGCTGCTGGTTATGCGCCGTTGGCGCATTTCTATCCGGCCCTATCGGGCGACCCTTCTCCAAGGGTCTACTCATGTAGGGCTATAGCAACAAGTCGACGCGTACCCTCGGCATAAAATCCTTAACTTACCAGCATTCTCCACTACCGTTATCCGTAAACGGTTACACGGTAAACGGATAACGGTAGTGGGGAGGCAGCCAAACGCGCGAGGGCCACCGACCACCGACCACCGACTACTTACTTCGATAGCGAGAGAATGCCTACTGCCTCCATTGCCAAACGCGCCCTGATCACTGATCACTAATCACTAATCACTAAACCCCTAGCCTCACCACAAAAAGTTGTAAAGTAAATCCCCTTGACAACCTGATTTCCATAGGCTATAATAGCATCCGTTGTGGTGATACTATGTCTATTGAAAACATTGTGGAAAAGAGTGAGCTCCTCGATTGTTACGGGGCTCTTTTGACGGAAAGGCAGAAGGACTGCCTGGATCTCTATTATAATGAAAATCTCACACTTGCTGAGATTGCCGCATATTTCCATATTTCCCGGCAGGCGGTGCATGATGCCATGCGCCACGGGGAGGAGCAGCTCCTCTCTTACGAGGCGGCGCTTCACCTGGCTTCTCTCAAGAGAAAGAGGGAAGAGGCTGCGGGAAAGCTTCTCTCTTTTGTTCCTATGAATGTGAAGAAAGAAGCGGAAAGTCTTTTGAGAGTTTTGACAGAATGAAGGTGACCGGATGCCATTTGAAAATTTAGGAGACAAGCTGCAGTCAGCTTTCAAAGATCTCCGCGGGAAAGGCAAGCTTTCTGAAAGCGATATCGATGGAGCTCTCCGTGAGGTACGCCGGGCGCTTTTGGAAGCCGATGTCAATTTCAAAGTAGCCAAGGATTTCATTGCCCATGTCCGCGAAAAGGCGATGGGAGAGGAAGTCTTCGGCAGCTTGAAGCCTGACCAGACAGTCATCAAGATCGTTCGCGATGAACTGACTGAGCTCTTGGGCGGCACCCAGAGCAAGATTTCCCTGTCCTCCTCCGGTATGACCATCATCATGCTGGTAGGTCTCCAGGGCGCCGGTAAGACTACCACTGCCGGCAAGCTGGCACTGATGTTCAAGAAAAAAGGCCACCGCCCCATGCTGGCAGCCTGCGACGTGTACCGTCCGGCAGCTATCAAGCAGCTGGAAGTCTTGGGTCAGCAGACCGATGTGCCTGTGTACCGCATGCCTCCCAATGTGGACCCGGTCCGCATTGCGCAGCTGGCGGTAGATACCGCGAAGGCCTACAACCGCGACATCATCATCCTCGATACCGCCGGCCGACTCACCATTGATGAGAAGCTCATGGCGGAGCTTAGAAATATCAAATCCCAAGTGCATCCCCACGAAATCCTCCTGGTCCTGGACTCCATGACCGGTCAGGACGCCGTGAACACCGCGAAAGCCTTCGATGAAAATCTGGGCATCGACGGCACCATCCTCACCAAGATGGATGGCGACGCCAGAGGCGGTGCTGCACTTTCCATCAAAACCGTCACCGGCAAACCGATCAAAATGATCGGCGTATCCGAAAAATTGGATGGCGGCTTAGAGGATTTCCACCCCGACCGCATGGCCGGACGTATCCTCGACCTGGGCGACCTCGCTACGCTGATTGAGACAGCCCAGAGAAATATGGATTCCGAATCCATGAAAGATGCAGCAGGAAAGATTCGCAAAGGGGAATTCACCCTCGACGATTTCCTAAAGCAGCTCAAACAAGTCAGAAAGCTCGGCTCCTTCCAAAGCATCCTGGGTATGCTCCCGGGCATGGCCAAGTTCAAGGACCAGCTGAAAGACATCGACCTCGATGGCAAGGAAATCAAGCACATCGAAGCCATCATCCTCTCCATGACGCCCCAGGAAAGAGCGAATGTAAAGCTTTTGAATGGTAGCCGCCGCAAGCGTATCGCAAACGGTGCCGGCGTGAAGATCCAGGAAGTGAATCGCGTGATGAAGCAATTCCAGGACATGCAGAAAACCATGAAGAAGATGAAAGGAAAACAGTTAAACCCATCCAAATTGGGAGGCCTTGGTGGTCTCTCCGGGATGTTCCGTAAATAATCGAGATCATTTCAAGGAGGTGAAATTTCAATGTTAAAAATTCGTTTGACCCGCATGGGCGCTAAGAAGAACCCATTCTACCGTATTGTTGTCATCGATGCTAAAGCAGCTAGAAGCGGCGCTCCGACCGACACCGTCGGCTGGTACGATCCGGCTAAACTGGACGCTCCGGTAAAGATTGATGAAGAAAAGGTTCTGTCCTGGCTCGGAAAAGGCGCACAGCCCACCGACACCGTTCGTTCCATCCTGAGAAAGAACGGCGTTCTCGCTAAGTTTGCAGAAGCAAAGAAATAAGGAGGGCAGCATGACTGAATTGGTGGAAACACTGGTTAAGGCTCTTGTAAAGAACCCTGATGCAGTCACTGTCTCCTTCGTTCAGAAAGGCAGCCTGGAAATCTACCAGGTCCATGTCGCTCCTGAAGATATGGGAAAAGTGATTGGCAGAAAAGGCCGGATTGCCAATGCCATCCGCACCGTTGTGAAAGCAGGCGCTCTGCGTGAAAACCGCAAAGTGGCTGTGGATATTATCTAAGAGGTGCCCTTATGGACGAAATGCAGATCCTTGTCCCTGTCGCTGTGAAATCCAAGCTGACAGAGAACCTGAAGACCACTTTGCTGAATGAAATCGCGACCAACCTCTCTCGTGTAGAACACGACCTGGCTCAGCTTGAATTCGAAGCAAATGGCAAAATTGCTGAACAGGCAAAAGTCAATATCCAAGTAGCTTCTCAGATGCGCGCAGCCTATGAGGGCCAGAAAGCCCAGATGCAGCAGGTGAAAGAAAAACTGGAAAACGACAAAGAACACCTGGAAAAGCTCGCTATCGGTGCTGAACTCAACCGCGCACCGATGAACCGCCTGGTAACCATTCATATCGGCGACGACATGAATAACATCGCCGGCGGTGAAATCCTGGTTGAAGACGGTAAGATTATCGCTTTCCGTGAATGATATGAAATCCGATGAAAAAGTAATCATTGGCCGAATCGTAGCCCCGCATGGTGTGCGGGGTGATTTGCGTATGTTCCCGGAAATTGATCGGCCGGGGGTTTTGAAATCACTGAAACACCTCTGGATCGGCGGCGTGAAGTACACGCTCCTATCCTCCCGCCCCCATAAGAATATCTACATTCTCCATGTGGAAGGCGTAGAAGATAGAAACCAGACCGAGCGGATGCGGAACCTGGACGTGGAAGTCATGGCATCCGAGCTTCCCGAAAGGAAAGACGGCACCTACTACTATTACCAGCTCCTTGGCCTTGACGTAGTCACCGAAGACGGCGCCCTCGTGGGCAAACTCTCGGAAATCATCGAGACCAAAGCGAATAATGTGTATAGCGTCAAAAGCCCTGACGGCAAAGACATCCTCATCCCCGCCATCCCCCCCTGCATCCTGGCCGTAGACCTGGACCAAGGGAAGATGACAGTGAGACTCATGGAGTGGGACTGAATTTAGAATTCGGTCACTTTCGCGAAAGTTAGTATGAATGAGGCTATCGCTGATAGGTTCAAGGTTCAAGTATTTAGGTTCAAGGGGAGGTGCGGCGCACAAATTAAGAAGCGCCGCGAATTTTGAAAAGTCAGCACTAGTTTTTCTATTTTCAAAACTTACGCCGCTTTTTTTATTTGATGCGGCGTACATTCCCCTGAACCTTGAACCCTGAACCCTGAACCTCAGACGATTTGGCTTAATGGAAAATTGACTACACAAGTCAAGCTGAAATCAACTGATTCATGCAGGAGACATATATGAAAATCGATATCCTATCCCTGTTCCCGGAGTTTATCGAAGCCTTCTTTAATCAGAGTATGATCAAGAGAGCTTTGAGCGCCGGACTCATGGACATGGCCGTGACAAATCCCAGAGATTTCACAAAGAGCCGCCATGGACAGGTAGATGATACGATCTGCGGAGGCGGGGCTGGGATGCTTATGATGTGCCAGCCTCTTTTTGATGCAGCCCATCACGTCTTACCGGAAAAAGGGGAGCGGGATCGGATCATATTTCTTTCCCCTGCCGGCGCCCCCTTCACCCAGGACAAAGCGAAAGAACTCTACCGCGATTACGACCACCTGGTCCTCATCTGCGGCCACTACGAAGGCGTAGACCATCGCGTGGAAGAACACTTAGCTGACGAGCTTATTTCCATCGGCGACTACGTCCTGACCGGCGGAGAGCTAGGCGCTATGGTCATCGCTGATGCCGTGGCCCGCATGGTCCCAGGTGTCTTAGGCGACGCAGGAAGCGCCCCCGGCGACTCCTTCTATGAGCCCATCCTGGAGTACCCCCAGTACACCAAGCCCGCCGACTACAACGGCTGGAAAGTACCGGAGGTGCTCCTCTCGGGTCATCATGCAAACATCGCTAAATGGCGAAGGAAAGAAGCCTTAAGGCGTACCAAGCACTGCCGGCCGGATCTCCTGGAAAAGCTCACACTGACAAAGCAAGATCAAAAACTCATGGCGGAAATAGAAGAGGAGGAAACGTAATGGCACCTGTGTATATCGGGCTCATCCACTACCCTATTTACAATAAACACATGGAAGTGGTCACTACCGCTCTGACCAACTACGACCTCCATGACATTGCCCGCACGGCAAAAACCTATGATGTGAAACGCTACTTCATCGTGCATCCCGTAGAAGCACAAAGAGAAATGGCCAGCCGCATCATGAACCATTGGAAAACCGGCGGCGGCGTGCACTACAACGTGAACCGGAAAGAAGCCTTCGAGGAGACCGAGCTGGTCCCCACACTGGAAGACGCGATTTCCTGGATCGAAAAAGAAACCGGCAAAAAGCCGGCCATCGTCACCACCGACGCCCGCGTATATCCCAATACCGTTTCCTACAAAGAAATGCGTAGGAAAATCCACGACGAAGACACACCGATCTTCATCCTCTTCGGCACAGGCTTCGGCATGACCAAAGAAATGATGAAACAATTCGACTACATCGTGGAACCCATCTACGGCGCCGGCACTTACAATCACCTTTGCGTGAGAAGCGCCGTAGCCATCATCCTCGACCGCCTTTTGGGCGAACCCTGGTGGAACAATAAGGAGGAATAACTTACTATGTCCGGACATTCCAAGTGGGAAAACATTAAGCGCAAGAAAGGCAAGACCGACGCCATCCGCGCAAGAATCACCACTAAAATCTCCAAGGAAATTACCATCGCAGCTCGTATGGGCGGCGGTGACCCCGTCGGCAACATGCGTTTGAAACTGGCCCTCACCAAGGCAAAGCAGAACAACGTGCCGAAGGAAAACATTCAGAGAGCCATCGCTAAAGGCGTAGGCGCAGCAAGCGGCGCCGGCTTCGACGAAGTCACCTACGAAGGCTACGGCCCCGGCGGCGCAGCTGTCATTGTAGAAGTGAATACGGACAACAGAAACCGCGCAGCAGCCGACATCCGTCACGCCTTCACCCATCACGGCGGCAGCATCGGCACCCCCGGCTGCGTATCCTGGATGTTCAAGAAAAAAGGCTCCATCATCGTCAGCAAAGAAGCCGCTGATGAGGACACCCTCATGATGATCGCCCTTGACGCCGGCGCAGACGACGTAGAAGTCAATGAAGACGCCTACGAAATCTCCACCACCCCGGAAAACTTCCTCACCGTATCCGACGCCCTCGAAAAAGAAGGCATCGTGGCAGAAGCATCCGAAGTGGCTATGGTCCCGGACAACTACGTGAAGCTCGAAGGCGACGCTGCACAGACCATGTCCCACCTCACCGACGAACTCGAAGAACTCGACGACGTACAGGAAGTGTACACCAACGCAGAACTTCCGGAAGATATGGAATAATAAAAAACTGTGAAGAAATGAGAAATCATGACTTCACAGTTTTTTTATTTCTTATCAAGCCCTCTTCTCTGAAGAGGGTGCCCGAAGGGTGGGTGATGTTCATTCTTGACCCCCTTCCTCTGGAAGGGGAGGGCTGCTCCAAATCAGTACCCCCTTCCTATGGAAGGGGGAGGGCCCGAAGGGCGGGGGTTGGCAGTCGGCAGTCGGCAGTCGGGCCGCGTTTGGTGTCAGAGACAGCGGGCGTGCTCACCTTTATCGGTGGTAGATCCTTCGCTTCGCTCAGGATGACGGCTGGGGTGATGCTTCTTTTTTACGCCCGCAGGGCGGTTGTATGGTTTTTTAAATGCTAAGCAGGAAATGCCCTATGTTTCTCATTCGCTTTTCATCACCAGTCATCCTGAGCGAAGCCGAAGGATCCATCAACGATAGCGGTACTTATACTCGCCGTCTCTACCGCCTATTGCGTAAGCCCTCTTCTCTGAAGAGGGTGCACTCAGGGCGGGTGATGCCTGAGGAAGTAGTCGGTAGTCGGGACGCGTTTGGCGCAGGTGTCGGCAGTCATGCTTATGGCTAGTGCGGAATAGATCCTTCGCTACGCTCAGGATGATAGCGTGGGGGCGGAGTGCGGTTATACGGTAAACGGTTCACGGT
>CAVEMF010000056.1:0-8853 GCA_963616715.1 Ruminococcus bromii
CCAGGTGGAGCAGGTGCCGTGGGATATCGTAGTCCTTTTCTCCTTCGATTTTCCCAGTCTCCCAGGTGTAATTGATGTAGGACGTCCACTGGTCACTGTGATGCTGGGTCAGGGAAATTTCGAAGCCATGCTTCTTTTGTTCACCAACATTCTGATATTGTCTGCCATTATCATAGGCAACTGCGTCGATATAATCCTTCGTCTTGGCCTGGAAGAGGGCTGCGTTGATGGCCGTCTTGTCGGACAACTTTGTTTTAACACCCAATTCCCAAGTATCTGTGGTTTCCGGATTTAATTCCGGATTCTGATGATAAATGGTTCCATTTTCGGAATACCGATACACTTGATACAAAATCGGCGGATTGAACGATTTGCCATAGGAGAGGTAGAAGTTTGTATTTTCCCCGGCCGCATAGTCTAAAGACAATTTGGGCGAAAATTTATTGTAAGAGGCGGAATCAAAATTTTTGCGTTCCTGGTCTACGTACTGGCTATATCCATCATATTTCTTGTAGTGATCATAACGGCCACCAATGTAGGCAGTCCACTTCGATGCAAAGGCCCACTTGTCCTGCAGATACAATGCCCAACTCTTATCCTTACCGCCAAGGAACTGGTCTTTTGCATTCTTTATAGTCGCGCTATTCCAAGATTTCCAATCAACGAGCTGATTATAAATCGTCTCATTAAACTCGTCCTGGCCATAAGAAGCGCCGAGCAAAAGTGTATGAGCTCCGAGAGTCCAGCGCTTGTTGATGTCAAAATCCCAAGACTTAGATGGATACGAAGCTTTCTTACCGCTGCCATCAAAATTGCTGTCCAGCGTACCAGCCGCATTCCCCGGCTGTGTATACCCGTCCTTCGTGTAATGGGTCATGCCAAAGTGTGCGTGCACCTTGTTTTTCTGATCATTGTAAGTCAGAGAGTGCATGTCATAGGCGCGATAGCCCTTCGTACCATAGAAGCTGGAGTAAGAAGAGTCGGCGAAATCAATGGATGGCCACTGCGCCTTCCCATCTTTTTCCACCCAGGAAGTGGGATTTCTATAATACCAAGCATAATTGGAATGAGAGTATTTGTAAGTCAGCTTCTGGTCGTCATTGAAGGCATAGCCCAAGTTGAAGCCGTAACTTTCAGACATCACATGCTTTTTGCCGCGGTCGCCCATCAGCGATTTCCCATTGGCATCGGTCAAGTCATTAATGAATGTGCGCCCATCCTTTCCCGCCGCACTAGCAGCGGTCGGTGTGTAGTCATGCCAGCCCTCTGTGATCTTCGATTCGTAGAAAGTCCCCCACGAGAGCTTGTCCTTCTTCCCACTCACAGAGTAGGCCTGCTTCACGGTGCCGTGACTGCCGTAGCTCACGAGAGCCGAGCCGTGGACGCCATCCTTCTTTTCACTCTTGGTCATGATGTTGATCACGCCGCCCACCGCGCGGCCGCCATAGAGAGCCGACTGGCCGCCGGAGACCACTTCGATCTTGCGGATATTTTCCACGGGGATCATATTCCAGTCCACATCACCATTCCAAGCCGTATTCATCTGCTGGCCATCCACCAAGACCAAAATATTTTTGGAGCTGTAGCCGCGAAGGTTCACCGTGCCTTCTACCGAATTCGATACCGAGACGCCGGTGGCCATGGCCACTGCATCGGCAGCGGTCTGTATATTTCTAGACTTGATGTCCTTCTCTGTGATGACCTGCACATTCGCCGGCACATCCTGGAGGCTCTCCGCCTGCCTGGTCGCGGTGACCGTGATCCCCTGCAATGCAAAGACCGGCGCTGCATTCTCTGCGAAAGCATTCCCCGCGCCGGTGACCAAGCAAGCCGCCAAGAGCGCGGCCGTCTTCTTATGTTTCATACCAATTCCCCTTCCCCGAAGTTTCCCTTACGATTTCCTGAGACTTCATTCGTTCTTCATTATGAAATAGACTAGAAATATAAATACTTCATAAGCCATTTACTTGTAATAAGATACCACATGAAGAGGGATTTGTTAAGGAAAAGTAGTCAGGGTAGTGATCAGTGATCAGGGGTCAGTGATCAGGACGCGCGGACCTGCATCGCCATAGCTAGGAGCTTTGAGCTAGGAGCTGGTAAGCTCGCCGCTCGAGACGCCAAAAGAGATAGAGCCCCTCCTATTATCGCTACTCTTCGGCGTCTCGTGGGGCAAACTTACAAGCTCCTAGCTCCAAGCTCATGGCTATGGGGAAGCAGCCAATCGCGCCCTATCCCTTGTCCCTTATCCCCTTACCCCCATCCCTTCCCTCCATAGGGTATAATAAAATAAAAAACACAGGAGGTGCATGACCTATGCATATCATATTGGCATCAGCGTCGCCGCGGCGGCGGGAGCTGGTGCAGCAGATCGGTTGGAGCGAGGAAATCTGTCCCGCTGCGTTTGACGAAGCAGAGACAGAAGCCGAAGCGCGCACGCGCATCACAAAGGAGCCGGCGGAGGTACAGAAGCAATTTGCCAATTTCCACGGCGCAGACCTGGTGACCCTCTTCAATGCCTACGGCAAAGGGAAGGTCGTGAAAGAAATAAAAGGCGATGCGCTCCCGGTGGTAGCCGCCGACACGGTGGTGGTCCTGGGGGATCAAGTGCTGGGCAAGCCCAAAGGTGAAGACGGCGCCCTTACCATGCTCCGCCTCCTCTCCGGCAAGGCTCACGAAGTGAAGACCGGGCTTGCGATATTTCATAAAGAATGTGTGCATCTTCACGTGGAGACCACGAAGGTCTATTTCCGGAAGCTCACCGAAAAAGAAATTCGCTGGTACATTTCCACCGGCGAACCCACAGACAAAGCCGGCGCCTACGGCATCCAAGGCAAAGGCGCGGTGCTGGTGGAAAAGATCGAAGGCTCCTACGACAACGTGGTCGGCCTGCCGCTGACGGCGCTATATAAGATCTTGATGCCGCAGAAGTAAAGAGTGACGTTTGAGTGCTTTCCCACTACCGTGTTACCGTTTACCATATAACCGTTTACCGTCCCCTTTGGCGATAGCGGAAGATGGAGCTTCAGCCTTTTATCTGAAAAGTGGTTCATTGCTCTAATTCTCGTGATGCTAAGCACATACGGATAACGGTTACACGGTAAACGGTAACACGGTAGTGAGGAAGCACTCAAACGCGCCCTATCCCCTATCCCCTATCCCTTGTCCCTTCATCTACGAGGTGATTCCTATGAAAAATAATGCATCTTGGATAAAGCCCTTGCTCATCCTTTTGGCCGGGCTCTTCCTGTCCCGCAGCTTGCAGAAGAAAGAGGAGAGCTATAGGCCCACGCGAAAAGACGAGACCGCTCCTTGGCAAGCGCTCTCGCCGATCAAGAAAATGTTTTGGCTCACCCATCCGCAGCGGGCGTTCCATTTTTTCCTTCTCCAAAAATCCCTCGGCTTCACTTGGAAGCTTTGGAAGAAATATACGAAGTGACCGCTATGGAAAAAGAATCGCTCGCCGCTTATAAATGGCAACTTTATCAAATCACATCGCCCCACATAAAAGAGGCAGACTTCTTTTTTATATATGATACAGCGGCCTCCGCTTACAAAAAAGCCTTTCGCAAAGTTTTAAAGCAGCAGGAGGAAGATCCCCCCATTTCCAAGAGGATACCGCTTTTGATTCTGACAGATGAGCTCTCCCATACAGGCCGCTGGGCCATGGCCGCCGATGGCTTTGGCTTTCAGGGAATTGTTCTTTATACAGAAGAAGAATCTGACCGCTTCCTTCTCACTTATTTCGGCGATGGCCCCCTGGAAACAGTTCCCCTTTCCCTTTCCGCCCTCGCCCTCCCCGATACAGATCGCTCCCGCCAAATCCTCGTCGCTGCGCTCAGGGCAGTAGCAAGGACGCCGGGGACTCCCTTGCTCGAAGCAGTGGATCTCACAAGGAAGAAACATTCGAAGTGAGAAGGGAGGAGTGAGGAGTGAGAAGTGGTGGTGCGGCGCACAAGTTAAGAAGCGCCGCAAGTTTGGAAAGTCAGCGCGTTTAGCGGCTTTCCCACTACCGTTATCCGTTTTCCGTGTAACCGTAGACCGGACTTTTTCCCGATAGCGAGTCATGGAGCGATAAACTTTTCTGCGAAAGAGATTATCATCTCACGGCTCGCTATCGATAGTATGCGCGGTGAACGGTTACACGGTAAGCGGTTCACGGTAGTGGGGAAGCAGCTAAACGCGTTTACCTATTTCAAAGCTCTGCACCGCTTTATGAATTGTGCGGCGCACCTCCACTCCTCACTTTCGCGTAATCGCGTCCCGACTACCGACTACCGATCACTGACTACTAAATAAAAAAGCACTTGTCGCTAACGCGCCAAGTGCTTTTGTTATTTCCAAGTTCTAATACCCCCGCCCCTCCATGGCGTTGATGCGGCGGCGTCTTTCTTTCAGGTCCGTTTCCGTGAGGCTCTGCACCGTGGTGCCCCAGATGAGGCCCAGGGCGATCATATTGGTGATGAGGGAGCTGCCGCCGTAGGAGATGAAGGGCAATGGGACGCCGGTGACCGGGAAGCAGCCGATGACCATGGCGATATTCAAAATGCCCTGTAGCGAAATGAGCATGGTGAGTCCATACACCAGAAGGGCTGCATAGATTTCCTTCAAGCCTTTCGCGGTGGCAAATCCCAAGCAGAGAAAGGCCACGTACAAAAGGAGCATGAAGGCCGAGCCCAGGAAGCCAAATTCCTGGCTGAATACCGCGAAGGCAAAGTCGGTGTATTGCTCCGGTAGGTACAAAAATTTCGCCATCCCTTCGCCGAGGCTCTGTCCCCAAAATCCGCCGGAGCCCACGGCGATGAGGCTCTGCACCACCTGGTAACCATCTTCCCTGGCATAGAGGAAAGGGTCCAGGAAGACCTCCACTCGCTTCATGCGGTACGGCGCGATGGTGACAAGCACCATAAAGAGCACTGCCGCAAGCCCGGATCCCACGACGATTTCCACAAAGGGAAGGCCGGCGATCACATAGAGCAGCACCGGAAAGGCAAGGATCATCCCGGCGGTGCCCATATCCGGCTGCTCGATGACGAAGCCGGCCATGATGAGCGGCAGGTAGAGCGGCGCGAAGTAGGCGATCATGGATTGGAAGGTATTCGCCTTTTTCCTGCGGTCAGAGAAATGGAAAATGGGACGAAGGAATCGTTTGATCATGGTGATTTCTTCCCCCGCCGCCACATGTCTCGCCAGATAGTAGGCCGCCCACACGACGCCGGCCACCTTCGCAAATTCCGAAGGCTGCAACGTGAAGCCGCCGATGCCCAGCCAGCGGGTGGCACCATTCACATTCACCCCGGCCACCATGACGATGAGCAGCATGACCACCACAGCGCCGCCCCAGACCACGCGCCACTGTCGGATCCACGACTTCGGCGTATGGGCCACCACCAAAGCGGAGGCGGCGCCAAGCGCGAGGTAGATCAGATGATTTTTCAGATAGGCGTAGGGAGAGGCGCCCAATTTGATGTTCATATAGTAGGTGGCGCTGTACACATTGATGGCCCCGATGGCAATCAGCACGCCCGCCACGATGAACATCCATTTCAAAGACGTAGGGACGTACTTCCCATGTGTCAGGGCCGTCTCGCTACGAGACGACATATGAGATTCCCCTTTCTGGAAAACTTCTCTTCATACTCAGTCTCCACGTCGCCTTCTACCGGCGCAGCGTGGAGGTCATAGGTCACGTCCGTGAGCTCCCAGCCCATGGCCTGGAATTCTTCGATGGAGAAATCAAAAAGATCTTTGTTATCTGTCTTGAAACGGATCTCTCCGCCTTCCTTCAAGATGACGGCATAGCGCTTCAGGAAATCGCGATAGGTGAGCCGGCGCTTCGCGTGCCGCGCCTTGGGCCAGGGGTCGCTGAAGTTCAGGTAAATCACATCCACTTCCCCTTCACCAAAGATGGAAAGGATTTCACTCACATCGCCAAGGATCAGGCGCACATTGGAAACCGGCGGGTCCTTCTCGGCAGTCTTTTGCGCCGCATAGTAAATGACCCCTTCCTGCACTTCCATGCCCACATAGTTCACGTCCGGATGGAGCGCTGCCATGCCGGAAATAAATTGCCCCTTGCCGGTGCCAAACTCCACATGCAGCGGCTGCTCAGGACGGGGAAACTGGCTCGCCCATTTCCCTTGCATGTCCGTCGGTTCTTCTAAGAAAAGAATGGAAGTGTAATTTTTGATCGCTTCTTCGATCCAAGGCTTACGTCTCAGACGCATAATGTATCTCCTTTGTTATCAATTTTTAGTGGTCAGTGATTAGTGATCAGTGATCAGGGGTCAGTGATCAGGGGTCAGTGATCGGTAATTAGTAGTCGGTAGTCGGTGGTCGGTAGTCGGGGCGAGCTTACCGACTCCTAGCTCTTAGCTATGAGGATGCAGTCAAACGCGCCCTGATCACTAATCACTGATCACTGACCACTAAACCAATAGCGTAAATCACGCAAAAATTTATTTCTCCGTGCTGGTCCCCACGTTCGGCACGTCGGGTACCACGCTGCCGGCGATTTCTATGGGCGCATAGACCGTCCAGTCAAAGCCGCCGCGGCGGGATTCTATTTCCTCATTCCAGCGGGCGTCTTCCTTCTCCAGGTCCGCTCCCAGCTGCTCGGTGTCGTCACGGATCATAACATTTCCATACATGGTCATGAGGGTCGTCACGTCCTTGTCGAAGTCCTCCGACAGGATGTCTGCGGTGCTGTCATAGTGCGCCGCGGTGAGGCCCATGAGTCCCATGAAGGTATCATACACCATATCGTTGGTGAATGGCATATTTCTTCTGTCCCACATGGTCCGCATCTCGCTACGATGGCTGCGCTGATAGTCATCAGAGGTGTAAATCCAGAAGGGAATGTGCACCATGGTGTAGTCGAACTGGTCCGCATTGTGCCCCGGACGCTCGGCCACCTGTTCGCCGTGGTCAGAGAAATAGAGCACGCCGTCGGCCTTCAAGTAATTCACCGCTTCATTCATGATCCCTTCGATGACGTAGTCATTGAAGAGGACCGAGTTGTCATATTCATCATTCATCACTTCCGCCGTGGTGCGCTCCTTGCTCATATCGCGCGGCCAGTGGTAGAACTCCGACGGGTAGCGGTCCCAGTAGCTCACGTGACTGCCCATGAGATGCACCACCACCAACTGGCGGCGGTTCTCCGGATCCACGCGGCGCAGGTACGGCACCAGCACGCTGTCGTAATCTTTTGTGATGACGTCGGTGCCGATGTACTGATTGATCCAGTACTGGTCATCGCAAGCACTGCCGATGGCGCCGATGGGGGTGTCCCACACGCCGTAGCGGGATTGATTGGAAATCCAAGTGGTGCGGAAGCCTGCCTCGCGGGCCAGATCAATGATGGAGTACGCGTCCACCAGGTCCATGTGATTGTACTGGTTCTTCTCCGTCAAAGCCTCCGTCAAGACCTGCACCGTCTGGGTGTAGCAGGAGTAGGCGTGGTTGAAGAAAATATAATTCGGATCCGCTGCCGCTGCCGTCTGGAAAGGCGTGGTGTCTCGGTGGTAGCCATAGACGCCCATGTGATCGCGGTTCAAGGACTCGCCCACAATGAGCACATAAAGACCATCGGGCGCATCCCGTAGCGCCTTCGCCACCGCTTCATCTTTGATGTGCATGCGCCGGCGCTTCTCCACCATCCGCTGGAAATCCGAAAAGCTGTGGAGGGTCTCGTAGGTTTCATAATACACATGCGCCAATCGGGTGGCGCCGATGGAAAGGCAGCAGAGCCCCACATTCACGCAAAAGAGGAGCACCATGATCCACCAAGTGGTCCGCGAGACCGGCAGCGCGCGATGGAAGCTGAAGCGGCTGGTGTGGAAGATGAGCCACGCAAAAATCGAAAGAGCACATCCCCCGGCGAAAAGCTCGGCGTAAGGGATATTCACCTCGATATACTCCATGGTCTCCGCCACATTCGTTTGCGCCAGCGCCAGGAGCATATTGATGGAAATCAAGGAGTGGGTGATGAAATAATAGCCCACGTAGGTGAATTGGATGCCCACATAGAGGAGCATCAAGACCACGCAAGAAATACGGGCGATCATTCGCCATTTCCCCGGGAGAATCCACGCGGCGGACAGACAGGAAATGAAAAGATAAATCGGTGTGGACAGCTCGCCGGATATGTCCGACATGTCCAGCACCACATCCGTCTGCGTGGATAGGTAGGGCACAATCAATGACAAGAGCCACAAGACGCCGATGGTGGCCCACAAATGCACCGCCGCCCGCGGCAAGTGATGACGAATGAAATAGGCCGTAATGAATCCCACCTGCAAGAACAGCAGGAAAACTTTCACCTGGGAGAATAACTCATAGCCCCCCGGCGCGCCAAAGTACCAGGAAAGGAAAAAGGAAAGCCCAAAGGGCACAAGAGTCGCGATGGCCCACCAAATTTTCCAATGGCCCGGGCTGTCTGTTCGTTCGAGATCCTTTTCAGAAGGATTCTTTTTATTTTCTATATCTGTATGGTTCATGCTGAAAATCCTAAATAAATGCAGTGACGGTTAGTACATGAAGCGCTTGTGGCAAAAGGTTCAGGGTTCAGGGTTCAAGGTTCACGGGGTGGTGCGCCGCATCAAAATTGTAAAGCGGCGCAAGCTTTGAAAAAGAAACGCTACCTGTCCGCTTCCTCGTTGCCGTTTAATCACGAAGTATCTACCCATCCATATGATATAATAATAACCATACTATTGTAGCATAAGAACATTTATTTTGATATGAAACGGATATTCTGATATAGGTAAGTGTATGGACGCCCAATGGCTCCACAACCAAACGCGCCCTGATCACTGATCACTGCTCACTAATCACTAAACCTCTTGCGTA
>CAVEMF010000057.1:0-8804 GCA_963616715.1 Ruminococcus bromii
ATGGGGAAACGCGTTTGGCTGCATTCCCACTACCGTGAACCGTTTACCGTATAACGGTAGTGGGGAAAGAGTCACGCGCGCTGACTTTGCAAACTCGCGGCGCTTCTTAATTTGTGCGCCACACCTTCACTCCTCACTCCTAACTCCTCACTCCTAACTACAGGGAAAATTACCCGCCCTGCAGGTCTCCTCTTCACGGAAGAGCCGCACGAAAAAAGCCGCGGAAGATCCGCGACTCTTTTATTTTATTTCTTTTCCAAATGCTTCAAACCTTTGTCCGCGATGTCGTGGCGGTACTGCATGCCGCGCCAGTGGATGTGGCTGACGCCTTGGTAAGCTTTGGCTTTGGCTTCGGCCAGGGTGTCCGCTACAGCTACGACGTTCAAGACGCGGCCGCCGCTGACGACATACTCGCCATTCTTCTTCGCCGTGCCGGCGTGGAATACGAGACAGCCTTCGGCTTTGGCATCTTCAATGCCGGTGATGACTTCACCGGAGGAGTGGGAGGCCGGGTAGCCTTCGGAGGCGAGCACTACGTCTACGGCGCAGGCTTTTTTCCATTTCACTTCTTCATCGGAGAGCTTGCCCTGGGAGCAGTGGAGCATCACCTGCGCCAGGTCGCCGTCGAAGAGCGGGAGCACGGCTTCGGTTTCCGGATCGCCGAAGCGGCAGTTGAATTCTACCACCTTCGGGCCTTCGTCGGTGATCATGAGACCGGCATAGAGGCAGCCTTTGAAGGGATAGCCTTCTTTTTTCATGGCTGCCATGATGGGACGGAGGATGCGCACATTCACTTCTTCGGTGATTTCCTTGGTCACTACAGGCGCCGGGCCATAAGCGCCCATGCCGCCGGTATTCGGTCCTTTGTCGAAGTCGAAAATGCGTTTATGGTCCTGGGAGGAAATCATGGGCACTACGTTTGTGCCGTCGCAGAAGCAGAGGACGCTGGCTTCTTCGCCTTCCATGAATTCTTCGATGACCACAGAGGCACCGGCGCCGCCGAAGGCGTGGCCTTCGAGCATGTCTTTCACGGTGGCGATGGCTTCTTCTTCGTCCTGGGCAATGATGACGCCCTTGCCGGCTGCCAAGCCGTCGGCTTTGATGACGATGGGATAGGTGTCATTGTCTTTCAGATAAGCAATGGCTTTCTCTTCATCATCAAACACTTCGTAAGCAGCGGTGGGGATATTATATTTCTTCATCAACGCTTTCGCAAAGCCTTTGGAACCTTCGATGCGGGCAGCGGCTTTCGATGGGCCGAAGAAGGCGAGGCCTTTCTTTTCGAATTCGTCAGCGAGGCCTTCGGTGAGGACGGTTTCCGGGCCGGCCACAGTGAGGTCCACCTGCATGAGCCGTGCAAAGTCCAGGATGTCTTCATTTCCTTTGACGGGGATCAAGGTGGCTACGTCACGCATGCCTTCGCTTCCGGGGATGGCGAAGACTTCCGTCACTGACGGGCTTTGGGAGAGCCGCCAAGCGAGGGCATGCTCTCTGCCGCCCGTACCAATTACTAATACTCTCATAGAAACTTCCTCTCTTAGCTATGACGGAAATGGCGGTGGCCGGTGAATACCATGGCGATGCCGTATTTGTTGGCCATGTCGATAGATTCCTGGTCACGGATGGACCCGCCCGGCTGAATGACAGCGGTGATGCCTGCTTTGCCTGCGGCTTCGATGGTGTCGCCGAAGGGGAAGAAAGCGTCGGAGCTCATAACGGAGCCTTTGGCCTTTTCGCCGGCTTCTGCGATAGCAATGTCAGCAGAGCCTACGCGGTTCATCTGGCCGGCGCCGACACCCAGGGTGGTGTCCTTATTTGTCAGGACGATGGCATTGGACTTCACGTGCTTGACGATGACCCAAGCAAATTCCAGGGCTTTCCATTCTTCTTCCGTCGGGGCTCTGTCGGTGACAACCTCGCAGTCCGCGCGAGTCTCGGTGCTGTTATCCGGAGTCTGTACGAGGAGGCCGCCGGATACTTTGTGTACGGAGAGTTCTTCATGGCTAAGCTCAGGCACTTCGATGAGGCGGATGTTTTTCTTGGAGCCAAGGACTTCCAGTGCTTCGGCGGAGAATTTCGGAGCCATGACGACTTCAAAGAAAATCGGTTTCATTTCTTCTGCAGTCGCTTTGTCGCATTCACGGTTCATGGCTACGATGCCGCCGAAAGCAGATTTGCTGTCAGCCGCGAAAGCTTTCTTGAAAGCATCTAAAGCGTTGTCGCCCAGGGCGCAGCCGCAGGGGTTGGTGTGTTTAATGATGGCGCAAGCGGGCTGGTCTTTCCATTCGCTGGCCAAGTCCCAAGCCGCTTCCATGTCCACAATGTTGTTGTAGGAGAGTTCCTTGCCATGGAGCTGCTTTGCATCGGCGATGCCGCCTTTGACTTCCGGATCCTTATAGAAAGCCGCTTTCTGGTGCGGGTTTTCGCCGTAGCGCAGATCCTGTACCTTTACGTAAGCCTGGCTATAAATGTCGGGCAGTGCGTCTTTATTTCCATTGACTTCCTTGGTCATGTAGTCGGCGATAGCGCAGTCATAGAGGCCGGTGTGGAGGAAAGCTTTCCGGGAAAGATCCAGACGGAATTCATCGGTGAGGGTATCGGTCTTGATGCGTTCCAGGATATCGCCGTACTGAGCCGGATCTACTACGATGGCTACGTATTTGTAATTCTTAGCTGCTGCGCGAACCATGGACGGGCCGCCGATGTCGATATTTTCGATGGCTTCTTCGCGGGTCACATTGGGCTTCGCGATGGTTTCACGGAAAGGATAGAGGTTTACAGCCACCAGGTCGATGCCGGTGATGCCGTGTTCTTCCATGGCTTTCACATGTTCCGGGTTGTCACGGATGGCCAGGATGCCGCCGTGAATTTTCGGATGCAAGGTCTTCACGCGGCCGTCCATCATTTCCGGGAAGCCGGTGACTTCGGAAACAGATTTCACCGGGATGCCGGCGTCAGCGATGGCTTTCATGGTGCCGCCGGTGGAAATAATTTCTACTCCCAGCTCATGAAGTCCTTTTGCAAATTCTACAATCCCTGTCTTATCAGATACGCTGATCAGGGCTCTTTTTACTGCCATTTTTGACTCCTCCTTTATTATTTTCCGTGCATGCCTGCTACGTGATGGCCTTCCAAGGAAAGCTCGTCAGCGCAGTAAGCAGCCACAGCGCGTACATAGGCCGGATGTTCCTGCTCCAGGATGCGGTCGGATAAGGTATCTTCTGTGTCGTCATCATAGACCGGCACGGCCACTTGGGTAATGATGGGGCCGTCGTCGAGGCCGGTGCCTACGAAATGAACGGTGCAGCCTGCCACTTTCACACCGGCTTCGATGGCCTGACGCTGGGCATGAAGGCCGCGGAAGCTGGGGAGCAGGGCCGGATGGATATTGATGATCTGATTTGGGAACGCGTGAATCAGGTCTTCGCCGCAGATTCTCATGTAGCCGGCCAGGCAAATGAGATCGGGGCTATAGGATTTCGCAGCCTCTAAGATGGCTGCATTGAAAGCATCTTTGGTCTCGAATGCTTTGCGCTCGAGGACCGTGGCTGGCACATCCCAACGCTTCGCTCTTTCCAACACCTTCGCATCCCCATGGTCGCAGATGACACCGACCACGGTACCATTGACGGTGCCGTTCACGGTCGCTTCGTGAATGGCTTCCGCATTGGACCCGCGGCCCGATGCGAATACGAGAATCCGTTTCTTATTCTTCATGGAACAGACCGCCTGTCACGATGACATCTTTATTTCCTTCGGTGATTTCGCCCACTTCGTAAACGGCTTCGCCGATGGAGGAGAGGATTTCCTTCGCCTTCTCTGCTTCTTCGCGGCTCATGATGAGGAGCATGCCCAGGCCGCAGTTGTAGGTGCGGTACATTTCGTGCGCTTCTACGCCGCCCTCTCTCTGCAGGAACGGGAAAATCGGAAGCATAGGCCATTTGTCAGCGTCCAGGACTGCGCGGGTGCCTTCAGGAAGGACGCGGGGAATGTTGTCATAGAAACCGCCGCCGGTGATGTGAACCATGCCATTCACCTTCGCGCCTTTGAGGACCGGGAGCACCGGCTTCGGATAGAGGCGGGTCGGGGTGAGAAGCACTTCGCCAAGGGGCTTGTCGAAGCCTTCGTAGGTTTCTTTCAGAGACAATTCGTTGTCTTTGATGATGCGGCGAACCAAAGAGTAGCCATTGGAGTGAACGCCGGTGGACGGGAGGCCCAGGATCACATCGCCGACGGAAATATCTTCGCCGGTGATGATGTCTTTGCGGTCCACGATGCCCACAGCAAAGCCGGCTACGTCGTAGTCGCCTTTCGCATAGAAGCCGGCCATCTCAGCGGTCTCGCCGCCAAGGAGCGCGCAACCGGACTCGATGCAGGCATTGGCTACTCCTTTTACGATTTCTGCCATCAGCTCCGGTTCCAGTTTGCCGGTAGCGATGTAGTCCAAGAAGAAGAGAGGACGCGCGCCCTGGACCAGCACGTCGTTGACGCTCATAGCCACGCAGTCCTGGCCGATGGTGTCATGGATGCCCATCTCGATAGCCAGGCGCAGCTTCGTGCCTACGCCGTCGGTGCCGGATACGAGGACCGGATCGTCGGACAATTCATCTTTCAAGCGGAAGAGTCCGCCAAAGCCGCCAAGGTCACCCATGACGCCTCTGGTATATGTAGCCTGTACGGATTTTTTAATCAGTTCTACTTCTCTTTCGCCGGCGTCGATGTCCACGCCAGCTTCCGCATAGGTCAAGCCTTTTTTCTTTTCAGCCATAATGACTCCTTATAAATAAATCATGTTAGACGGTAGAGATTTAGTGATTAGTGGTCAGTAATCAGTGGCCAGTAACCGGCAATCAGGAAATAGTGAGACAGCAGTCTAAAGCGTCCTGATCACTGATCACTGATCACTAATCACTGATCACAAAACCGCAAAAGTTTTTAAGCTTCATCCTCCATGCTGCCTAAGCCGTCGTGGGGCACTTTTTCCGGGTATTTCCCATCGAAGCAGGCGAAGCACATGTCTTCGGATTTGATGCAGGAAATCGATGCGGCCAGCCCTTCCTGAGAGAGGTAGTGGAGCGCATCGGCGCCGATCATCTTACAGATTTCCTCGGTGCTGTATTTCGCTGCGATGAGCTGCTTTCTTTCTGCCGTATCGATGCCGAAGAAGCAGGGGTACTTGACAGGCGGCGAGCTGATGCAGAGTTTGATTTCTTTAGCGCCGGCGTTGCGGAGCAAGTTGATGATGATGCCGCTGGTGGTGCCGCGAACGATAGAGTCATCGATCAAAACGACGCGCTTTCCTGCCACGTTCATGCGGATCGGGTTCAGCTTCATACGGACAGCGCGCTCGCGTTTCTTCTGTCCCGGCTGGATGAAGGTGCGGCCCATGTATTTATTTTTCAAAAGACCTTCTACGAAGGGGATGCCGGAAGCCTGGGCATAGCCAAGGGCTGCCACGTTGCCGGAGTCCGGTACACTCATGACCACATCGCCGTCGAATCGGCACTCTTCCCAAAGCTTTTTGCCCATGTTCAGGCGGGCCTGGTAAATGTCCTGGCCATTCATGATGGAGTCCGGACGAGCGAAATAAATGTATTCGAAGGAGCAGATGCCATGCTTGTGGGAATCTACCGGGCAATACATGGTGGAGCGAACGCCATTGTCATCGATGGAAACGATTTCGCCGGGGAGAATGTCTCTGACGAACTCAGCATCAATGGCATCGAGGGCCGGGGTCTCAGAGGCGAGGACCCAGCCGGTTTCCGTCTTGCCAAGCACCAGCGGGCGATAGCCGAATGGATCGCGGCAACCGTAGAGAGCATTGTTTGTGCAAGCTACAATGGCATAAGCGCCATGGATTTCGTCCATCAATTCTTTGAACTTTTCTTCTTCTGTAGCGCGGCGGCTTCTAGCCAAGAGTTTGATGATGACTTCCGTATCCATGGAGGTGGAGAAGGTGGAGCCTTCCAGAAGGAGGCGGCGACGGAGAGTCAGTGTATTGACCAGGTTGCCATTGTGAGCCAGTGCCATGGGGCCGTCGATGCTGTCGGCCTGCAGCGGCTGCACATTGGCGGGAATCGAAGAACCGGTGGTGGAGTAACGCACGTGGCCGATGCCGATGTGGCCTTCCTTTTCCGGCAAATTGCGGAATACTTCGGTTACAAGGCCCATGCCGCGGAAGGTTTCCATCACCTTGCCATCGGTGGCGGTGATGCCGGCGCTTTCCTGTCCGCGATGCTGCAGAGCAAAGATGCCGTAGTACACTTCATGCACGGCCGACAGCTCGCGATCAAAAATGCCAAAGACACCACATTCTTCATGGGGCTTGTCATCATAGACATCCATACTTTTGTACATTCGGGAATTCTCCTGACTGTTTTTAAATACAATTTTTAGATTAAAGTCCAGTATCGAGCTTTATTGAAGTAAAAGGGTCAAGGGTCAAGGGGCCAGGGTCAAGGGAAGGTGCGGCGCGCAAATCAGGAAGCGCCGCAAATTTGAAAAGATGAGTCACATCATCTGCTCTTTGTCGTCTTCTTTTCGGCTAACCCCCGCCCTTCCAGAGGAAGAAGGCAAAAGATGTAGGCTTCGCCCTTTTATAGGCACCGCTTTTTCATTTGATGCGGCATACCATCCCTTGCCCCTTGACCCCTGAACCCGATCCCCGATTTAGAACTTTTCTCCTGTAAGGAGTTCGTAGGCTTCTTTGTAAATGCCGATGGTCTTGTCGATGATTTCCTGCGGCACGGTGTCTCCCGGATGAGCAGAGAGGTAGTCGCGGACGAACTGTTTGTCGAAGGACGGCTGGCCGTGGCCTGCTTCGTAGCCCTTTGCCGGCCAGAAGCGGGAGTTATCCGGAGTCAGCATTTCGTCGCCGAGGATGATATTTCCTTCAGCGTCCAGACCGAATTCAAACTTGGTGTCAGCGATGATGATGCCTCTTTCCAGAGCATAGTCAGCGCATTTGATGTAAAGCTTCAGGGTCAGTTCGGAGAGTTTTTCCATGTATTCCTGGCCTTTGCCCGGGAAATATTTGTTCACCCATTCCACGCCTTCTTCCATGGAAATATTCTGGTCGTGTTCACCGATCGGTGCTTTGGTGGATGGAGTGAAGATCGGATGCGGAAGCTTCTGGCATTCTTTCAGGCCTTCCGGCAGCTCGATGCCGCAGACCTTGCCATCCTTCTGGTAGCCTTCCCAGCCGGAACCGGTGATGTAGCCGCGAACGATGCATTCTACCGGGATCATATCCAGCTTCTGGGTCTTCATGGCACGGCCTTCGAATTCTTCAGTCTGGAAGAATTCCGGCATGTCTTTGGTATCGATGGAAATCATGTGGTTCGGAACGATGTCCTTGGTCAGGTCAAACCAGAACTTGGACATGCGGTTCAATACAGCGCCTTTTTCCGGGATCGGGTCAGTCAGGATTTTATCAAAAGCAGAAATACGATCGGTGCAGACCATCACAAGGCTGTCGTCCAAATCATAGAGTTCACGCACTTTGCCGGATTTAAAAGGTTTGTATTCTTTCATTTTTTCTCTCCTTGTTATTCGATTGAAATACACGTTTTGTGGTTAGTAATCAGTAATTAGTGGTCAGTGATCAGGGCGCGTTTGGCGGCCTACCCACTTGCAATGATACCGCTATCTAAGAAAGTAATCGGTAGTCGGGACACGTTTTTCATTATCTACCCCCTTCCTCTGAGGGGGGGACAAGAGAGTTGGCTTACAAGCAGATAAGCCCGGGACATCACCCGCCCTTCGGGCACCCTCTTCAGAGAAGAGGGCTTGATAGGAAAGGCTTCGCCATCTTAGCCTCCGCCGCTTCGCGGTCCCCCTCCTTCCAGAGGAAGGAGGTTCAAGTAGTGGGCTTCGCCTTTTTTAGCGACCAAGCTCCTTCTGCAGCTTCGCGTCTTTTTCAAAAATTTCTGCCGCTGCTTTTTCGCGATAGGCTTTGTATTTTTCATACAGAGCCGGATCGGAGACGGCGCCGATTTCTACGGCCAGAAAAGCTGCATTCTTTGTCCCATCGATAGCGACGGTGGCTACCGGGATGCCCGATGGCATCTGAACGATGGAAAAGAGCGCGTCCATACCATCGAGCTTTGCGCCGGAGAGCGGCACGCCGATGACAGGACGGAGCGTCAAGCTGGCTACGACACCCGGGAGGGCGGCGGCCATGCCGGCACCGGCGATGAATGCGCCTGCGCCTTTTTCTTCCTGGGCTGCTACAAAGTCAGCCAGTTTCTTTGGTGTGCGATGTGCTGATGCGATAGCCACATCATAGGTGACTCCGAAATCGTCCAATACGCCGAAGGCTTTTTTCATAGCCGGCAAATCGGAATCACTTCCCATAACAATTCCTACGTGCATGATATTCCTCCCTCCAAATGCATTTGTTTAGGAAATTCCCCAAACAAAATAACTCCTTCAAAAAGAATCACGCATCACAAAGATGCCATTCTTCCCGAAGGAGTTTACTTTTACATTCTCAAAAAAATCTACAAGGAGAGCCTGCTTCCACAAGGGCACACGAATGCCCGTCTTTCCAAACTGATAGCCGGAAACAAGACGTCTGGTTCGCATTTTCTCTCCTCTCCGCGATGAGATAAAAAAGCCTGCGCCCAAAAGGCGTAGACACTTCCCACTGCTCCATCGCGTTTCACTTTGTAGAATCCTTAATCATTCTAATATTTCTATTTTCCCTTGTCAATGAAATGTAAGGCTTTGCGGCTATGTAAAGAAGCGTTTTTCAAAATTATAATCGACGCTTTAATGGATATTTATTTCACTTAATTTTATTG
>CAVEMF010000058.1:0-8780 GCA_963616715.1 Ruminococcus bromii
CATTTTACACTAAGTAAAAACATTTTCTTTTGATTTCAATTTCTTTGGAGGCATCAAATTCCGGCCAATAAAAAACGCTGCTCTGACGGATTTCCTATGAGAGTGGCGATTTTTATTATGTCTTACCTTATCTGAGGATTCTGCCTCTACCGGTATGATTTTTATAGAAATATCCAGCGATCACAGTCTTTTTATATTTTCAATGCTTTCCTCCAGCATTCGTGAACTTGTACGCCCCGTCCTCTTCGGCCTGGATACTGGGGATGAGAATTTTTGCGATTTCTGCCGGGCTCGCCGCATTCCCTTTGGTCAGGGCTGCAATAGTCTGCTGCGTGATATCTGCATGCACCCGCTTGGCGTGTTCCTCCCCACGGGCCTTTTCTGCTGCATCATACTTTTTCGCCAGCTCATCAAGCTGTCTCTGCATCTTAGCTACGGCCGTCTGGTCTCCTGTACCTTTTTCCGTCAGCTCCAGCACCTTGGCTTCCAATTCGGTAATTTTGGCATCAGACGCATTTTTGGCCGTCCGCTGCTTGGCCGCCTCTGCGTTAATCTTGCTGATTTCTGCTTTGATGGCCGAAACGATGGCTTCTCCGCCTTCTTGCTTTCCTACTGCCTCGTACACTTCCGCTAATGTCATAATAAGAACCTCCCGTGTCCTTGCCTCTCTGGGTCTCTATCCCAAAATAAAAAGCCGTTCTTTAACGCCTGCGGCAGGGCTCCCGTCCCTTTGGAAAGGCAATAAAAAAAGCACTCTGCTCGAGTGCTTAGTCGCTGGCTCTTTCGATACGTCTCCAAAATTCAGCAATTAGTGGGTCATCTGCTGGCGCTTTAGTCAAATCCCAGTTCACCCCGTATTTGTCCTCTATCGCCATATCTAAATCTTCATTACTCATATTTTTTATTTCTTCCATTTCTATTTTCCTCCCTGCCTATTATACACAGCCTCTTTAACAAGGTCAGTAACTTTTCTGTTGTCTACCCGCAAAATCCATATTTTCCACGGAGCAGGCGTGCAATCGGCCAGTGTCTTATCGATGTCTCTCACCCCACCAATTTGCGGGTCCGTGTATATGATTTCTCCGTTTTCATAATGGCAGCTAAACAAGTGCCCACAGTCCCCACCTCCGCCACGCTTGCCGAGCCACTGCACCCGCACGATGGCTCTCGCTTCTCCCCCCCAACGCGAAAAAGCATCTTTGATTTTTCGCTTAAACTCCGATTTCCTGCCTATCTGGATAAATCCGCTGTCCGTTAGGTTATGGGCATCGAAATCCCAGCACGCAAACCCGCTATACTCTATCCCGTCGTTTTTAAACGGCTTAGCTGTCACATCATAGCCTCGATTTCTCAACTCCTCCGCCACTACGCACCGCTGGCAATTCTCTCGCCATTTCTTCGCTTCATGGTGGTATCTCGGGTTTACGGCTGCCAGGCCGCCCTCTCTTGCTTTCTCAACTCCTACAAAACGGAACCCTTTCAGCTCATCTTGCTCATCTGCTGGCCTCTCTACACTGATTATATCACGTGAGATTCGGGAGTCCATGTTTTTCTTCGAGTGCTTCCTAATATAACGGCTCCAGTCAGCCCCTTTTGCTACTGCTTCGGCTCCATTGACCCCCAGCAAGGACTTCCTGGCAATCTCGGGGAGGCTCTTGATATACTCCGCCCCTCCCTCTCGGGTTCGGTCTACTGGTGTCTCGCTCTTTAACCTTTTGGAACCTGCATATACTGGAATGAGCCGGCACATACAGTTCGGATGGACTAGGAAAACGATGAAAATCGCCTTCGATGTTGACCGGATATTTAAATAGATTGCTCCCTGGTTGCTCCCTTTATTCCTTGTCTTTGGAAGCAAAAAAGCCCGCTACCCTCATGGTTACTAGCCATTCAGGTAGCGGGCCTTTTTATTACTTCTTCCCTTCCACAAAGAGCATGTTATTATTTCTCTTCACAAGGTTGTACATCAGTGCATTGACGCAGGAAGCGACGATGGAGCTGCCGCCTTTGGTGCCTCTGACGGTGATGAAGGGGCAGGGAGCGCGGCGGACGAGCTGTTCTTTCGAATCAGCTGCACCGACGAAGCCGACGGGGATGCCGATGATGAGGGCCGGCTTGATGCCTTCTTCTTCGACCATGCGGATGGCTTCGTAGAGGGCCGTGGGCGCATTGCCTACACCGATGATGGCGCCATTCAGGTCTTTACCGAAGGAGTTCATGGCTGCCATGGAGCGGGCGATGCCCTTTTCTTTGGCGATGGCTGCGATTTCCGGATCCGATACGCGGCAGAAGACTTCGCTGCCCAGGGCTTTCAGCGCATTTTTGTTGATGCCGGCTTTGACCATATTCACATCGGTATAAATGTTGCAGCCTTTGGCCAGTGCTTCGATGCCGGCAGCTACAGCGCCTTTGCTGGTCTGGATGAGGTGGCCATAGTCCACGTCGCCGGAGGCATGAATCATGCGGGAGTAGACGGTCACTTCTTCGGGAGTGAGGTCGATATCCATGATGAATGGATTGATAAGGTCCATACTTTTATCTTCGATAGCCTTAGGGCTCTTGATGAAATCCATAATGTTCCTCCATATATGTGAGGACGCCTTCGGCCGTATCAAAGACCGGGACGCCTTCCAATTTTGCTTTTGGTTTATCGATGACGATGACAGAAATCCCTGCATCTACCGCCGCAGCCAATTTGGTATCGCTGCCGCCGATGAGGCCGCCGTTTTTGGTGACCATCACGTCTGCATGGTAGTCTCTGATCATGGCCATATTCATTTCGTAGGAAAAGGGGCCTTGGATAGCCAGGATATATTTCGCTCTCATGCCCAGGTCTTCGCACATTTTGATGACGCCGGAGGTGGGAAGTACGCGGGCCCAGATTTCTTTGCCCTGCAGCGCGTCCGCATGCACAAAGGTGGCCAAAGTCTTCGAGCCGGTGGTGAGAAGGATGCTATTTCCCAATTTCCCCGCCAGGTCGGCGGCCTCGAATTCATCTTTCGCATGATAGAGCTTGTCATAAGCGGGAAGCGGGATTTCCGCTCTTTCGTAGCGGACATAGTCGATCCCTGTTTCCTTGCAAGCAGAGAAGGCGGTCTCGGACACGATAGCCGCATAGGGATGGCTGGCGTCGAGGATCAGGGTGATGCCTTTTTCTTTGATGACTCGCACCATGTCTTCCTGGCGGAAGCGGCCCACTTCGATGTCAAGGCCGGTATGCTCAGCCAATACTTTGCCATACTGACTCACCACGGTCATGAGAATTTCGCGGCGCTCGCCTTCGGGCTTGGACTGCTCCCGGTCAGCCAGTGCAGCACCGATTTCTCTACCGTCCTGCGTTCCGGAAATAATCCAAATCAAGCCTTGTACCCCCTTGGTGTGATCATCTTGCCATCAGAAACAAAGGTAGTGCTCTTGCCGATGATGACAGTGGACTGCATGTCTACGTGTTCTTCCGGCAGTTTTTCCAAAGTGGAAATGGTCCAGTTCATACCCGGACGGCCTGCTTTTCTCACGATGCCTACCGGGGTTTCCGGTTTTCTATACTGCAGCACGATGTCGCGGATTTCGTCCAAATAGGTGGAACGGCCGCGGCTCTTCGGGTTGTAAATGGCGATGACGAAGTCGCCTTCGGCAGCGAGCTGCGCTCTCTTTTTGATCTGGTCCCATGGAGTCATGAGGTCAGAGAGGCTGATGACTGCATAGTCATGCATGAGAGGCGCGCCAAGGGCAGCAGCGGAGGTATTGGCAGCGGTGAGGCCCGGGATGATTTCACATTCCGGTCTTTCTTCCTTCGGCAGCTTCTGAATGAGTTCCAGCACGAGGCCTGCCATGCCGTATACGCCGGGGTCACCGGAGGAGATGACAGCCACGCTATTTCCTTCGGCAGCCAGCTCTACGGCTTTGCGGCAACGGTCCACTTCCTGGCGCATGCCATTTCCTACGATTTCCTTATCTTTGATCAGGTCTTTGATGATAGAAATATAGGTATTGTATCCTACGATGATATTGGATGCTTCGATGGCTTTGGCAGCCTTGGGGGTCATTTCTTCTTCATGGCCCGGTCCAATGCCGATGACCCGGACAATCCCAGTGCAATTGCCACCGTGGCACTGACAAATTTCGTTTTCGGCAGAAGCGTTTTTCCCTTCATTGATTCCATTAACGCTGCTGATTGACATACGTTTCCCACTCCTATCGTTTTCTCTACAAATTTAGAAATGTCTAAGTGATACTCTTCCGAGATTTTCTTGAGTTCCTCGGCTTTATAAAAATGAATCGGAAGATTCATGGACGCGGCAAAGGAGAGCAGTCCTTCTTCGTCAGCCTTCACATCGACGCTAGCCAGCGATGCCACCTGGTAGGGATAGGCGCCGCACTTGGCCAAAGCACCATAAAAGGCTTCTTTCACCAATGCCTCGGAGGTGCCGCGTTTGCAACCCATGCCGATGAAAAGATTCTTCGGGCGAAGGCAGACATAAGGCTTCTTTACCGTTATATTTTTTTCAGAAATAATAGCGCAGCCGTCGAAGGTATTGGCATCCAAGCGATTCAGATTTTCAAAGGAAATCCCCTTCTCTCTGAGCCTTTCGGCGATGGATGGAGCCCCTTCTACGTCTTCATCTAAGAACCAGCGGAATTGCCGGCCCTCTGCGATCACCGTATTCACCGGTTTCAGCGCGGCCAATGGCTCGACCCGCATCATCAGTTCTCTTGCCACATCGTCGGGCGCACGGCGCTCGTGCACATCGGTGGCGGTGGTGATGACCGGATCTGCGCCGGCAGCCGAAGCCACTTCACGGGCCCAGGCATTGGCGCCACCCAAGTGACCGGACAGGAGGGAAATGCAATGTTTCCCGCATTCGTCCATCACCAGGATCGCCGGATCCTTCGCTTTGCTTACCACATGAGGCGCGATGGCGCGGACAGCGATGCCCGACGCCATGATGAAAAGAATCCCATCATAGCGGGAGAAAATCTCCGCCGTCAGTGCCAAAGTCCTGGTAAAATAAGACGCCTCATCTCCGCTTTCTGCGCCTTTTCTTTCGTACAGCGTCCCATCTCCGGAAATCCCCGCTTTCACGCGGCTTCCCAGGATGGCGCCTTCTTTAGAAACAGAAATAATGGCGTACTTCATATCGTTTCTCCCAATGCACCCTAGGGAAGCGACAGCTTACGCTTCATCGGTGCCTTTGCGGAACATGGTGGTGAATTTGCTGTCGTAGAGTTTGGACAGTTCATAGTCGGTGTCAAGTACCTTGCTGACTACGATCATCGCCTGGCGCACCACGCCTGCTTCGTGGAGAATGTCCGCAATGGTGTCGATGGTGCCACGGAAAATTCTCTGGTCCGGCCAGGTAGCTCTGGAAACGACAGCCACCGGTGTATCTCCCGGATAGCCTCCTTCTTTGACGGTAGCCATGACCTGGTCGATCGCCTGTACAGAAAGGAAAATGCACATGGTGGCCTGGTGCTGCGCGAGAAGTGCCAGCTTTTCTTTTGGCGGTACCGGAGTGCGGCCTTCCATACGAGTGATGATGACGGTCTGAGAAATGCTCGGCAGGGTGTATTCCTGTTTCAGAGCAGCAGCAGTAGCCAGGAAGGAGCTGACGCCCGGCACGACAGAGAACTGGTCTTCCTCGATGCCGGCAGCGCGCAGGCCATCCATCTGTTCCTGGATGGCGCCATAAATGGCCGGATCACCGGTGTGCACGCGAGCCACCATTTTCCCGGCATGCAGTGCTTCGATTTCTACTTTCAGTACTTCGTCCAGGTTCATGGTAGCGCTGTTGTAGATTTCTGCATCTTTTCTGCCATATTTCAAAATTTCCGGATTCACCAAAGAACCGGCATAAATGATCACATCAGCTTCAGCGATGAGACGCTGACCTTTCACGGTAATGAGCTCCGGATCTCCAGGGCCTGCTCCGATGAAATATAATTTTCCCATTGTAAAAACCTCCTCAATGTTTAATGGCTGTAAATATGAAAATAGGACTCATGGGATCATAGAGATGATACCGTCCCAGTTTTCGCAAACGATTGATCTGCATCTCAAATCCTTCGATGTCAAAAGGCCGGCCTTCGAATTCTTTCACGATTTCGCCGGTGGTCTCCACAGTGACCGCTGTCAAAACGATGCGGCCGCCGCTCTTTAAGAGCGCTTCTGACCGATTCAGGATTTCATGCATATTTCCACTGGACCCGCCAATGATGACTACATCCATCGGCGGCAGTCCTTCCATGGCTTCCGGTGCAGTGCCGGAAATCCGATGGATATTCTTGCATCCAAATTTTTCTGCATTTTTCCCGATAAGCTCAATGCCTTCGGGATTTCTCTCGATGGCATATACCTCACCCTTCGGGCAGCAAAGCGCTGCCTCGATGGTAAGAGAGCCTGTACCTGCACCGATGTCGACCACGGTATCGGTCTCTTCGATAGCGGCCTTCACCATCACCATGGCGCGGATTTCCGCTTTCGTCATCGGTACCTTTCCCCGAATAAACTCCTCATCTTTGATACCAAATTGCATTAGCCTATCACCACCATCACCGATTCACCATAGCCTTCCAAAGACTGCATTTCCTCAAGCGTGGTCTCGGAAAGATTTTGATTTTCATAAGAAATATGCTCTGCCGCAGCGGCTCTTGTATCCTTCGGCCAACCCTCGGAAATCAGGTATCCTGCAATGTAAGCGGGATTGTGCTCGTGGTCGGTCAGGAAAGCCATTTTCTTCCCCGGAGCATAGGCCGTATCCTTTTCCTCCGGCACGCGGCCATGGAAAGAAAGCCACAGCGCCCCCTGCCAGGGTTCTTTGACAAGGCAGAAGCAAGCCTGCACCGAGGAAATCCCGGGAATCACTTCGACCGGATGCTGTGGAAATCGCTTTTTCAGCCAGGGCAGCAGGCTGTAATAGCCCGGATCCCCGCTTACCATGACCACCACATCATCTTTCTGCAGCGCTTCCTCAAGCCATTCGGCTAAGAGAGAAAGCTTTCCGGTGATGGGATAGGTTTCCTGGGTAGGATTTGCATAGTCAGAAAGAGCCCGGCGGCCGCCCACCAGGTAATGAGCGCCTTCGATGGCTTTCAAAGCTTTCGGAAGGATGTAGTCCTTATCTCCCGGCCCGATGCCGGCAACGATTAGTGTATGTTCCATTTTTCTTCTTCCAAAATCTCCTTTGCTCGGCTGCTGACTGCTTGGATGGTGCCATCCATGGCTGCGAAAATCACACCGATTCTGGCTTTACCAAAAATGTAGCGCTCGGAGCGCACCTGCGCCCTCTCTGCCATATCTTGATAAATCGCATCGAGCCCTTCGCGGTGTACGATTTCTGCTGCCCCATCGGTGGTGGTGCAGCACATGATTTCTCGCACCACATCGCAGGAAGCACCATTCATGGCTGCATAGGCTGCCATAGTCTCCATGCGGCCATCGCTGTTGCGGTTATAGGTATGGAAACTACCCGATGCCACCTTGACCAGTTTTCCCATATGGCCAATGAGAAGCATCTTTTCAAAGCCGCCGGCCACACACTGCTCCATCATGAAACCGATGTAATTGCTGGTCTCGATGATGGCGTCTGCCGGAATGCCCATGATTTTTGCCGCCGTCTCGCCGATGCGGCCGGGACAAAGCACAGCGGTGCGGATGCCGCTGGCCCAGACCACCGGCACCTGGGGCGCCAAGGATTTCTTGTAAGCCTCCTCACTCATAGGCTTCACAATCCCGGTGGTCCCCAAGACGGAAATACCGCCCACCACACCAAGGGAGGGATTCAAAGTCTGCTTCGCCAGTTCCACCCCTTTCGGGATAGAAATAGTAACAATGCAGCCTTTGCCTTCATCGATGAGTTCCTCATACACATAGCGAAGCATGATCTGCGGTCCCGGATTGATGGCCGGCCGCCCCACTTTCACCTGCAGGCCGGGCTTTGTCACCGTGCCCACGCCTTTTCCGGCCCGAAGCTCCATGCCGGGGGTGTCAGTGATTTCTACGGTCACAATGATGGGCGTGCCATGGGTGCAGTCCAAGTCATCTCCCGCATCTTTGAGGCAGGTGGCGATGCCCACATTGCCGTGAGCCTCCGCCGTCTCTACCGGAATCACAAGCTCCGTGCGCTGAGGAGAGAGCACGGTCACTTGCTTCGGAAATTCTCCTCGCATAGCCAAGATCGCTGCCTTCATAGCCCCCGTCGCCGTGGCGCCGGTGGTATGGCCTTCCCTGAGCGTCTTGCCTATCATTTCCTCTGCTTTCATAAAACCTCCTCGTTTAGTGATCAGTGATTAGTGATCAGGAATAAGAGGCATCTATCACGGAAGCCCTTATTTTCTGACTACTAATTACTGATCACTGATTACTCAACCTCATTTATCTATAATTTGTAAATTGCAGCTCCACGTCCAGGTCCTGTTCTTTCAGGAAATGGATGCATTCCTGCAGGCAGTCCTTATCCTTACCGGATACGCGGACTTCGTCGCCATTGATTTTCGCAGCCACTTTGATTTTGGATGCTTTCACCATCTTCACGATTTCTTTGGCCAGATCGGAAGAGATGCCATTCTTCAGTTCCAGTACCTGCCGCACAGTGCCGCCGGCTGCTGCTTCTTTTTTCAGTTCATTCAGATTCTTCAAGGAAATACCGCGCTTTACCAGCTTGCCATGAACGATTTCCTTCACCAATTTCAGTTTGAAATCATCGTCACCGATAACGGTGATCTTGTCGCCTTCCAAGGAAACAGAGCTCTTGCTACCTTTAAAGTCGTAGCGGGTGCCGATT